>JAYFRK010000480.1:0-12560 GCA_034925975.1 Clostridium sp. | reverse complement strand
AACCGTGTATAAGAGCGGGAAAGAAGATATTTTATACAATGAGGAAGTTAAGACTAAATATTTAGGAATATGATTGGGGTGAGAGAATGGGCACAATATTAATTTTAATAGTTTATGGAGTATCACTGGGAATGTTATATTTCTTATTGGCTTCTGGTCTTTCATTAATATTTGGATTAATGAACGTATTAAACTTAGCTCATGGTTCGCTTTTTATGTGGGGAGCGTATATGAGCTTTACAGTATACAAGTATACTAATAGTTTTATACTAGGTTTAGTAGTGGGAGCAGTTTTTGTTGGATTGATAGGTGGAGTAGTAGAAAAATACTTAATAAAGCCTTTAAAAGGAAAACACATGTATCAGTTGTTGATGACATTTGGTTTAATTTATATTCTAGATGAAGTTGTTAAGATAATTTGGGGAACAAAGGTAATGGTAGCTCCTAAACCTGATTGGCTTAATGGATCTATAGATTTAGGAGGCAATACCCTACCATATTATAGAATATTTATTATAGTTGCAGGAGTATTAGTCTTCGTAGGTGTTACTTTACTTCTTAAAAAGACTAAGCTTGGTATGATAATAAGAGCTGGTATCGAAAGACCACATATGGTAAGAGCTTTAGGAATAAATGTAGGTATGATATTTACAATAACATTTATGTTAGGTGCAGCTATGGCAGGGTTTGGAGGTGCAGTAGCAGGTCCATTCCTAAGTCTATATCCAGCTATAGGCGTTGAACAAATATTCTATGCTTTAATTGTTGTAGTAATTGGTGGTATCGGTAATTTCTCAGGATCTATTGTGGCTGGACTTCTAGTAGGCATTATTCAATCTATTGTAGGATACTATGTTCCAGAACTATATATGATATCAGCAATAGCAATTATGATTGTAACACTAATTGTTAAACCACAAGGACTTCTATCGAAGGGGGCGAAAGCATAATGAGTAAGAAGAAAGTATCTTTAATTGTTTTAGCGATTTTACTAATAGTATTTCCTTTTGTCATAAGTTCGCCTTTCGTATTATCATTAGCTATTCAAATATGCATATTTGGAATATACGCCTTAAGCTATGATTTATTACTTGGCTATACAGGAATAGTTTCCTTTGGACATGCACTTTTCTTTGGTGGAGGTGCTTATATAACAGCTATATTGATGAAAACCTATAATTTCCCTTTTATAGTATCTTTAATTATAGTGTTGATTATATGTTTATTGATAGGCTTTATAATGGGTGCTTTAACTATCCGTGCAAAGGATACTTATTTTTCAATGTTAACTATGGCACTAGGACAATTTTTCTTTGTAATTGTATTAAAAGCAAGTAAGATTACTGGTGGAGATGATGGATTCCATGGTGTACGTGCTTTAGTTTCAGATAAGAGAGTGTTCTATTATATAATTCTAGTATTGCTTGTGCTCGTTTATCTATTTGCAAAACGACTAATAAGCTCACCTACAGGTAGAGTACTTCAAGCAATTAGAGAAAATGAAGTTAGAGCAGGAATGATTGGATATAATGTATTAAACTATAAATTAGTAGTTATATTAATTTCTGGTGCTATTGCTGGATTTGCTGGATCACTTTATGTTGTTTTCCTAGGATCAGCATACCCAGCTTTAATACACTCAGATATGACTATGAAAGCATTGTTCATGACAGTTCTAGGGGGAATGGGAACATTAACAGGTCCTATTATAGGATCAGTACTTGTAACACTAGCAGAAAACTTCTTAAGTGCAGTTATGCAAAGATGGATGTTAGTGTTTGGTATGATATACGTATTTATAATCCTATTCTTCCCAGGTGGAATAGCTAGAATAGGACAAAGCATTAAAAAGAAGAGAACTATAGTTAAATCTACAAAGGTTAATGACACAAAAGCTTAATGGCAATAGGCTAAATCTAATTAAATTACAAGTTTAACTTTTAAAGGAGACTATTAACTTAGAGTAACAACTCTAAGTTAGTAGTCTCCTATTCTTATTCTATTGAGAAAATAATAGAGGAGGTTCCATTGTAAAATAAAAAATCGTTCGACAAATTATGTGCAAATGACTACAAGTCACAAAAAATTGTCCAACAAATATTACATGATTAAAAATATAGATGCAAAGACTAAAATAAATGAGCTAATATGTAATGAAATCGTTGTGATTGTTATAAATTTCATAATTTAAAACCTATTAGATAACCTAATTTAACTTGATAACAGGTTAAAAATACCAGTAAATAGGGTATGAAATTTGGGTTTTATTCATATGAATGTTAAAGATACTACAATATTACATTAAAAAAGAAATTGTATTATAATTATTAAGGGTTGATATAGAACAAAAAACAATAATTTGAGAAATTCAATTCACATTTTCCGGGGAAGGAGTGATTAAATTGAAAGAAAATCAATGTTGTTGTGGGGGTAATAATACAGATCCCAAACTAGAACAAGTCAAAGAAATAGTTGAAAAACACAAAAAACTCAAGGGAGCTCTAATACCTGTGCTCCATGGAATACAAAAGTTATATGGGTATTTACCGGAAGAAGCCTTACACATAGTATCCCAAGAACTAAAAATTTCTATGGCTGAAATCTATGGTGTAGCAACATTCTATTCATTATTTACATTAAAGCCAAAGGGAGAACATATAATAAGGGTTTGTATGGGGACAGCCTGTTATGTTAAAGGAGCCCAAGATATTATTGATAAGATATCGTCAGTGCTTGGAATTGGCATTGGTGAGACCACAAAAGATGGAAAATTTACTCTTGAGGCAGCTAGATGCCTTGGAAGTTGCGGCTTAGCACCGGTACTTACAGTGGATGATAAGGTTTATGGAAAAGTAACAGTAGATCATGTAATTAAAATATTGGAAGAGCATAAATAGAGAGGAGGATTTTCATGAGAAATCTTACTTTAGATGACTTGGACAAAATAAAGCAAAAAAATTTAGATAAAGTTAATCAAGAGAAAGATAGAAAAACAACTAGAATAACTGTAGGAATGGGTACTTGTGGAATTGCAGCAGGAGCAGCACAAGTATATGAAATTATTGAAGAAGAAATAAATAAGTTAGGACTTAAGGATATAGTATTAGTTAAGACAGGATGTATTGGTGCATGCAGATTAGAGCCTTTAGTAGAGGTTATAAGACCTGGAGAAGAAAAAGTAACTTATGTTAAAGTAACACCAAGCAAATCCAGAAGGATTGTCCATGAACATGTAATGAATGGACATCTAATAGAAGAATATACAATACACCTTATAGAAAACAGAATTCTCAATGACTTTACAATAATAGATGATTAATTGGGGGGAGCAGAATGGAGTTTTATAATTCTCAGATGCTAATCTGTAGCGGAGAAGGTTGTAATTTATTAGATGCTAAAAAGATTACAGATTTATTTAAATTAGAATTGAAACAAAATGGATTAGATAGAGAGGTTGAAATTATAAAGACTGGTTGTATTGGTCTTTGCAGCTTAGGGCCAATAATAGTAGTTTATCCAGGGGGAACTGTATATGCTAACGTTAAACCAACTGACGTTCACGAACTTGTTCAAGAGCATTTTATTAATGGTAAACCATTAAAACGTCTTCAATACCAATTGAACCCAGGGGACGGAAGAATAAGATCATTAGAGCATATAAACATGTATAAAAAGCAATACAGAATTGTTTTAAGAAATTGCGGTATAATCAATCCGGAAGATATTGATGAATATATAGCTAGAGATGGATATAAGGCATTGGGAAAAGTGCTTACAGAAATGAAGGCTGAAAATGTAATCGATTTAATAACAAAATCTGGATTAAGAGGAAGAGGAGGCGGAGGCTTCCCAACAGGTACTAAATGGAAGTTCGCAGCAGCTCAAAAGAGCGATGAGAAGTATATAATTTGTAATGCAGATGAAGGAGATCCAGGAGCTTTCATGGATCGTTCTGTTTTAGAAGGAGATCCGCATTCGGTTCTAGAGGCAATGGCTATTGGTGGATATGCAATAGGTGCTAACAAAGGATTTATATATATAAGAGCTGAATACCCATTAGCAGTTGAAAGACTAAATACAGCAATAGCACAAGCTAAAGAGTATGGGTTATTAGGTGATAATATTTTAGGAACAGGATTTAAATTTGATATAGAAATAAGATTAGGAGCAGGAGCTTTTGTGTGTGGAGAAGAAACTGCCTTAATTCAATCCATAGAAGGAAAATGAGGAATGCCAGTTACAAAACCTCCATTCCCAGCTGTTAGTGGTCTTTGGGGTAAACCAACAGTAATTAATAATGTTGAAACCTTTGCTAATATATGCCCTATTATACTAAAAGGATCAGAGTGGTTTAGATCAATAGGAACAGAGAAAAGCCCTGGAACAAAGGTATTTGCTCTAGGAGGAAAGATAAGAAATACAGGGCTTGTTGAAATACCCATGGGGACAACTTTAAGACAAGTTATATTTGATATAGGTGGAGGTATTCCAAATAATAAGCAATTTAAAGCAGTACAAACAGGAGGACCTTCAGGAGGATGTATTCCAGCAAGATCTATAAATATCCCAATAGAATATGATACTTTAATAGAGCTTGGATCAATGATGGGATCAGGCGGTATGATTGTAATGGATGAAGATAACTGTATGGTGGACGTAGCTAGATTCTTCCTTGACTTTACAAAGGATGAGTCTTGTGGTAAGTGTACATCCTGCAGAATTGGAACAAAGAGACTTCTTGAAATACTTGAAAAGATAACTAATGGTGAAGGAACCATGGAAGATATAAGTAAATTGGAACGCTTAGCACAACAAGTTAAAAATACTTCTCTTTGTGGACTTGGGCAGACTGCTCCAAACCCAATTTTATCAACTTTAAGATATTTTAAAGATGAGTATATTTCTCATGTAGTTAATAAAAAGTGCCCAGCTAAGGCATGTAAATCACTAGTTAAATATCATATTAAGCCTGACATATGTAAAAGATGCGGTATGTGTGCTAAGAACTGCAGCGTAAGTGCTATATCCGGAAAAATTGGAGAGGCATATAAGATTGATCAAAGTAAATGTATTAAATGCGGATCTTGTAAACAAGTATGCCTATTTAACGCAATAGTTAAAGAATAGTTACTTGAGAGAGAGGTGAAGGACATGGAAAAGATTAATTTAACAGTAGATGGTGTAAAAGTACAAATTGAGAAGGGAAACACAGTTTTAGATGCGGCAAGAACTATTGGAGTGGATATACCTACTTTATGTTTTCTTAAAGATATAAATGAGGTTTCCAGTTGTAGAGCTTGTCTAGTAGAGGTTGGCCCAAAGCTTCTTCCATCTTGTACAGTAGCAGTGGAAGAGGGAATGGTAGTAAGAACTAACACTCCAAAAGTAAGAGAGGCTAGAAAAACTGTAGTAGAGTTGCTATTATCAAATCATAAAAGGGAATGCACAACTTGTATCAGAAACGGAAATTGTGAACTTGAAAAGTTGGCACAGGATTTAGGATTAACAAAGATAGAATATGAAGGAGAAAGAGTTAAGGCACCTATGGATGTTTCTTCTAAATCTCTTATAAGAGATCCTGAAAAGTGTATACTTTGTGAGAGATGTATAAGCGTATGTAGAGACGTCCAAACCGTTGGAGCTATAAATTTTTCAGGAAGAGGCTTTGTAACAAAGGTAGCTGCAGCTTATGAAAGACCACTAGGTGAGACTATTTGTGTAAATTGCGGACAGTGTGTTGTAGATTGTCCAACAGGAGCCTTAACTGAAAAGGAAACAATAGATAGAGTTTGGGAAGCACTAGCAGACCCTACTAAGTTTGTAATAGTTCAAACTGCTCCAGCTATAAGGGTTGCTCTTGGAGAAGAGTTTGGACTTCCGATTGGAACGAGAGTTACAGGAAAAATGGCAGCTGCCTTAAGGAGAATTGGTTTCCACAAAGTATTTGATACTAACTTTGCAGCGGATCTTACCATAATGGAAGAAGGTACAGAGCTTTTAAAAAGATTAGAAACTGGAAATAATCTCCCACTTATGACATCCTGTTGTCCAGGCTGGGTAAAATTTATTGAGCATAATTTTCATGATATGCTAGATAATTTATCTACTTGTAAGTCTCCACATGAAATGGAAGGGGCTATGATAAAGAGCTATTTTGCAAAAAGAGAAGGAATAGATCCAGAAAAAATAGTTGTTGTATCTATAATGCCATGTATTGCTAAGAAGTTTGAAGAAGATAGAGAAGAATTATCACAAGAAGGAATGAAGGATGTGGATTATGTACTTACAACCAGAGAACTTGCTAGGATGATAAAACAATCTTCTATTGATTTTATAAATCTTAAGGATGAAGAATTTGATAATCCATTTGGAGTAGGTTCTGGAGCAGCCACTATATTCGGAGCAACAGGGGGTGTTGCAGAAGCTGCTTTAAGAACAGTATTTGAAGTTGTTTCAGGAAATGAGCTTGAAGAAATAGAATTTAATGCTGTCCGTGGAACTAAAGGGGTTAAAGAAGCTGAAATAACTCTTCCAAATGGAAAGGTAATAAGTACAGTAGTAATAAGTGGACTTGGAAATGCAAGAAGAGTGCTAGAGCAAATTAGAAATGGTGAAAAGAAATATGACTTTATAGAAGTTATGGCATGTCCGGGGGGATGTGTAACTGGTGGGGGACAACCGATAACAAGTCCTAAGACAAGGGAAAAAATAAATATAAAAGAAGAAAGAGCAAATGCTATCTATGAAGAAGACAGAGGTCTTCCAATTAGAAAATCTCATAAGAATCCATATATAATTAAAGTGTATGAGGAATTCTTGGGAGAAGCCAACGGGCATAAAGCTCATGAATTACTTCATACTGAGTATGTAAAGAGAAATATGTTTTAATATATAAAAAATAGATAGAGATAAAAGGTCAGGGTTTAATTTATAGGGGGAATATCAATATATAGGAAGCTATCACTAATTTAAAATTGGTGGTAGCTTTTTCGATTAAGTTATCTTCATCATAAACCTTATTTAATAGTTGATTATGCAACTATTTTATGCTAATGTTTTTCTATCTATATAGAAATAATAATACATAGAAGCTTTTTTCGAAAGGTTGTGGTAATGATTATGGAAAAAATTGATGAAAAAATATATAAAAATAGGTGGATTATATTATTTAACATTGTTATGATGACATTTATGTCATGCTTAGATAGTAGTATTGTAAATGTGGCTTTACCAGTAATGTCAAGTAAACTCAATGTTAGTATGGCAGCTATAGAATGGGTTGTAACTAGTTATTTAATAGTTATCTCATCTACAATTTTAATATTTGGCAGATTAGGAGATATAAAAGGAAAGACTAGAATATTTAAATTTGGAATTATTTTGTTTACTATAGGATCACTAATGTGCGGAATTTCAACATCATTATTTTTCCTAGTAGTAGCAAGAGTGTTACAAGCCATTGGGGCAGCTGGTACCATGTCTACTAGTCAAGGTATAATTACTCATGTATTTCCAAGTAATGAAAGAGGAAGAGCCCTTGGAATTTCAGGAACATCTGTAGCTCTTGGTACAATGGTAGGTCCCCCTTTAGGAGGATTAATTGTATCCGTATTAAGCTGGAAATATATATTTTTAATAAATGTGCCTATAGGACTAATTACATTTTTCATGGGGACTAAAATACTTCCAAAATCACAAGAAAATATAAAAGAAAAACTGGATATAAAGGGAGCAATTTTGTTTATAACTGCTATAGTACTTATATTTGGTTCCTTGATACAGGGGCAGAATGTTGGATATAATAACCCTTCAATAATGCTAGGATTTGTTGTTGGAATATTGGCTATGGTAGTATTCATAGCAATTGAAAAGAGAGTTGAATATCCATTATTACAGCTTTCAATTTTTGAAAATAAGCTGTTTTCACTTAGTATTTTCTGTGGATTTATATCATTCTTAGCCATTAGCTGCCCGAACATAATACAACCTTTTTATCTCCAGAAAGTAATGAAATTATCTCCATCAGTTACTGGCATACTTATGATTGCATTTCCAGTAGTTTTGTCTATTGTTGCCCCTGTAAGCGGCTACTTATCGGATAAAATAGGATCGGAGCTACTTACATTTTTAGGATTGCTATTTACAAGCGCTGGATTATTTCTTATGTCTACGCTGAACCAATATTCAAATTTATGGGTTTTAACCTTTTTTGTAGTCATAATGTCTATAGGGAATGGATTATTCCAATCCCCAAATAATTCGCTAATTATGTCAACAGTTCCAAAAAATAAGCTGGGAATAGCAGGTAGTGTCAATGCTTTAGTTAGAAACCTTGGAATGGTTTTCGGAATTTCTCTTTCCACTACACTGTTGTACAACAGAATGAGCCATAAAATTGGCTATCATGTAGTGAATTATGTTGAAGGTAGAGACGATGTTTTTGTATACGGAAGGAGATATGTTTATATTACTGCAGCAGTCATATGTGCTAGCGGAGCATTGCTTACAGCATTAAGATTATATAAAAGTAAGGTACTATCACGGAAACAATAATAACTGTATTTAAAAATATAATAGAAAGCTATCACTAATTCAAAATTGGTGATAGCTTTTGCGATTATGGAATAGGATTATAAAGAAGTTTATTAAAAGCGGTTAAAATTTTTATATTGCCACCCCTCGAAAATTTTAATTATATACGTATATTTAATAGTTGTATAAGATATAAAAATTTTATGCAAGAGGTGAATTATGCTTAACATTGGAAGTGTTTTAGAAGAAAAATATGAAGTAATTAAAGTTTTGGGAAAAGGAGGTATGGGAACAGTTTATTTATGCAAAAATAGGAGGCTCGGCAACTTTTGGGCTATAAAAGAAATAAAAAAAGATAATGACATAAGTATAGATATTTCATCTGAGCCTAATATATTAAAAAAACTAAACCATCATGGAATTCCTAGAATAGTGGACATATTTTATAAAGATAATAACCTTTACATGGTTGAGGACTATATAGAAGGAAAGACATTAAGGCAATATGTAGAGGAAATTGGAACTATAGATACCGAAGATGCGTGTAATATTGTACTAAGTATATGTGATATTATAAGTTATTTACACAGTTTTAATCCACCTATTATATACAGAGATTTAAAGCCATCTAACATAATGATAACTCCAAGCGGGAAGGTGGTATTGATTGATTTTGGTATTTCAAAAATATATAAAGAAGATAAAGCTGTAGATACTATAGCTTTAGGGTCTAACGGGTATGCAGCTCCAGAACAGCGTGGTTTAGGGAAATCATGCAGGCAAACGGATATATATGGTGTTGGTATGGTTATGTATTCCATGGTTACTGGAAAAACTGCACTTACAGGTTTAGAACCATTTATAGAAGAAAGCTATAGTAGTAATGTAGGGGAAGATTTTAAAAAAATAATACAAAAGTGTATTAGAAATGAAATTAATGATAGATATTATTCTGTTGAGGAACTAAGATATGAAATTATAAAATATCTAAAGAACACTAAGGCTGATAATACTGTGCTTTTAAATAAAACCAGTATGATAAAAGATATGGATCCAAAGGAAAAGTCCCATGTAAAAGAAAAGAAACATAATATAAAGAAAGCTATACCACTGTTTTTAATAGTTGGAATAGTTATTTTAGCAGCTATATATGTTCTATATAATAGCAGTAAAAAAATTAATGATACAAATCTTACAAATAAGCCAAATGTAGACGATGCTATTAAGGTTGATAAAATAGAAGAAAAACCAAAAGTCATAGAAGAAAAACCAAAAGTAATGGAACAACCTGTAAATAATAATGCTAATAAAGCTGTAAATAAGGAAAGTGATAATAAAAGTAATTCAGATAGTAAAGAGACTTATCAGAAACAAAATAAAGGAAAAGCTTATGGCAAAAAGAAAAAGAAGAAAGATTAATAGAGTTAATTATAGTTTTTGTTGGGTTAGTTAGCATATATTTATCAACAGTATAAAAAATAAACTACTAGTAAATTGTTATTGCTAACAGTTTATTTTTTTACTAAAGTTAAATGTAGTGGAAAAATAACGTGCCTTTTTATGCATCATAAAGAAAATTTAAGAAAAAATTAATGTGTATAGTAATTGTATAATAATAAACTAGTGCTACAATGATATTAAAGTTTTAAAAGCTTATGAATATAATCCATGAGGAAGAGAGATTATGAATAATGTAATTAAAATTATAGATAGCTAAAAATTTTAAATTAAAGATAATACCATAGATAAAAGCTATATATACAAGGGAGATTAAAAAAATGTCAGTAGAACTAGGGAAAATATTAAATGTTTTATTGAATCTAGACAAATACCTATTTAATATTGTCAACCATAATGTCACCATTACATATGTAATATTGTTTGTTATTATATTTAGTGAAGCAGGGTTAATTATAACTTCTTTTTTACCAGGAGATTCATTGATTTTTGTTACAGGAACATTGACTTCAATGAAGTTGTTAAATTTACCTCTAATTTTTGTTGTTTTATACGGTGCGGTTATATTAGGAGATACTATAAATTATTATATAGGTAAGTTCTTAGGAAAGAGAATTTTAGGTAAAGAAAGCTCACGTTTTATAAAAAGAGAACATATTGAAAAAGCTCATATCTTTTATGATAAGCATGGAAAGTTAGCTGTTATAATGGGAAGATTTATTCCAGTGGTCCGAAGTTTTATTGCCTTTGTTGCAGGGCTTGGAGCTATGAATTTTTCTAGGCTTATAGGATATGCAGCTATTGGAGGATTATTGCGTGTGCTTGTGTTTTTATTTGCAGGATATTATTTTGGAAGTCTGCAGGTAGTTCGGAATAATCTAGAAATTGTTATTGTATTAGTAGCAACAATTTCCATGTTACCTGCTATTGTGGGAATCATAAAGCAGAGGGTTAGGCAGCATTTGGAAAATGAAAAATAATTGAATTTTTATCAATTTTGAAATAGAATATATAAGAATGTTAATTACTAAGAGAAAAGAGTAGAAAATACTTTTATAGATAAAAAGAGGTGCTAGTATGGGTAAGCTATCAGGAAGTGGTTGTGAAATATTAATCCCTTCAAGTGAAAAAAAGCCATTAAAAGATATTGAAAGAAGCATAATAAAATCATATAGAAAGCATATATGGACAAAGTTTACTAGAGCAATTAAAGATTATAAATTAGTTGAAGAAGGAGATAGAGTTGCAGTAGCAATATCTGGAGGAAAAGATAGTTTGTTAATGGCAAAGCTATTTCAAGAGCTTCAACGACATGGACAAATTAAATTCGAATTAGAATTTATTGCAATGGATCCAGGTTTTCACGATACTAATAGAAAATTACTTCTTGATAACTGTGAATATTTAAATATTCCAGTAAAAATATTTGAGTCAGGTATTTTTGAAGTGGTTGATCGTATTGCAGGGGATTATCCATGTTATATGTGTGCAAGAATGCGTCGTGGTTCTCTATATTCAAAAGCTCAAGAATTGGGATGTAATAAGTTGTCACTAGGACATCATTTTAATGATGTTATTGAAACTACATTATTAAATGTACTTTATGCTGGTAACTTTAAAACAATGAAACCTAAGCTTAAGTCTACAAATTTTGAAGGTCTAGAACTTATAAGACCACTTTACTATATACATGAAGATGACATTAAAAGATATACATCAAATTCTGGAATTACACCTATGAACTGTGGATGTATAGTAGCAGCACAAAAGACTTCAAGCAAACGTCGTGAGATTAAAGAACTTATTAGAGAATTAAAGAAAAACTTTAAGGATGTTGAAAAGTCAATTTTTCAATCAGCACAAAATGTAAATATAGATTCTATTTTAGGTTGGGAGAAAAAAGGACAAAAATATTCGTTTTTAGATTTTTACGATGAAGAATAATATGGCAAGTACCGCACTAGTAAATTAGTGCGGTATTTACATCATAAAGTATATAAGATTTATATTTTTTCAAGAGTTAAGTAAGTGTGGTTAAATTTATTATTTTCATCTACAGTTCCTTTATGCATTTCGGTTATTTTCCAATCATTTTTATTATATCCAGGGAAAAAAGTATCTCCTTGAAAGTCATGATGTATTATGGTAAGATATATCTTCTTTGCATATGGCATCAATTCAGAAAAAATTTCTCCTCCTCCTATTACAAAGTATTCTTCTTTACTGTGAATAAGTGGATTTATTTCATCAACACTGTGGATAACTTTCACATTTATATTTTCCATATTATAATCTCTATTTCCAGTTAACACTATATGCTTTCTTCGAGGAAGTACACTTGGAAGGGCCTCAAAAGTTTTTCTACCCATAATCATTGTTTTAGTTTTAGATAGAGTTATCTCTTTAAAATGTTTTAAATCTTCAGGAATTTTCCAAGGAAGATTATTATCTTTACCAATTACATTATTTTGAGATACTGCAACTACAAAACTCAGCATATTTTTCACCTCTTTTATTAGTACTAAAATTATAACATTGAATTAATATCTGTAATATATAAGTTAAATATT
>JAYFRK010000189.1:0-4911 GCA_034925975.1 Clostridium sp. | reverse complement strand
AATAATTTAAAAGAAAATAAAGAAGAAGAAATATTAAATATTATTCCTTATATAATAGATGGAATAAAATGGGTTTGCGATGTGACTAGGTTAACTAAAGATATTCAAAACGAATATATAAACGAAAAAGAAATGGAAAGTGAGTTAAGTAAATTAGTACAAGCTTTTGAAAGTGAAAATTTTACGCTAGTAGGATATCTATTTGAATATGAGATGTTACCTATTTTAGATAGATGGGGTGAAATCATAAAAAATTCTGTGACATCTTAAAAGATGGTATTAACAAATTTAGGAGTGATTATATGTCTGAGATGGAGCAATATAAAAGCACTATTAAGAAAAATATAGAATTTCTTGTGGGTGATGGTAATTTAGAAGAAGCAAAGAAGGTAATAAAAGAATATGAAAACATAGTTCCGCATGACGTAGATATTTATTCCATTAAAGGTGTTATAGCTATGATGGAAGGTGATACGGAGGATGCAGAAAAAATTTTAAAAAAAGGCGTTTTTGTAAGTAATGGTAATTTTGATTTGTTTTACAACCTTGCTTACTTATATGAAACACAAGAGAAATATATAGAAGCATATAGATATTATAAAAAAGTGATGAAATTTGTTGATCAAGAAATGGAAAATGAGGTTAAAACTAAATTAGAAGAGCTTAAGAAAATAGAAATTGTTAAAAAATATATAAATAGAAAGAAAATATTAGTTGTTGCACACATATTTCCACCCATGGGTGGGTCAGGGGTGCAAAGAACTTTAAAGTTTGTAAAATACCTAAGAAAATTTAATTGGGAACCTATTGTGGTTACTGTAGGAAAAACATGTTTTAAATATTTGAAAGATGATACTTTAGAAATAGAAATACCAGAAGGTATGGACATAATTAGAATCGATGAAGAGCTAAATATTGATAGTATGAAAGTTAAAAATTTACTGAATAACTATAGAAATTTAGTTAGAGACGAAAGATTGATGAGTGAATATATCAATGCAGTTAGTAATTATGGAAAAGAAAATAATAGTGAAGATATGTTGAAGTCGCTTTTATTACCTGATGTTTCAAGCTTCTGGGCTATGGATGTAATTAATAAGATTCATAATTTTATAGATTTTAATGAAATTGATGCTATATATACTACATCAGGACCATATTCAGATCATATAATAGGATATTTTTTAAAAGAAAAATATAACAAGCCTTGGGTAACTGATTTTAGAGATGAGTGGACAAACAATCCTTATTTTGATTTTGATAAAAACAATATAGCATTCAAAATAATTGAAAAAATGGAGCAAAATATTTTATGGAAAGCAGATAAGATATTAACTACAACACCTTTAGCAAGAGAGAATTATATAAATATATTAAATGTTCCTAGTCATAAAATAGTTACTATAACTAATGGATATGATGAAGAGGATTTTAAAGATGTAATGTTTAGCAAAATCCCAAAAGCAACATTTCAAATTATACATAATGGAATGTTATATATGATAAGAACTCCAGAAACTTTTTTAAAGGCAATAAAAAATTTAGTATATAAACGAAAAATTGATAAAAATAAAATAAAGGTAATATTCTCATATACAGAATACAAAGAAAAATGGCAAAATTATTTAAAAGATAACAATTTAGAATCTATTGTCGATTTTAAAGATTACATGAGCCATGAAGAAAGTATAAAGTTATCTATAAATTCTGATTTGCTATTATTGATAGTTGGATCTGGTGAAAAGAATAAAAGTGTTTATACAGGAAAAGTTTTTGAATATTTAAGAATGGGTAAACCCATATTAGCGCTATCACCTAAAGGAAGTGTAGTTGAAAACTTATTGAAAGAAACAAATAGTGGAGAAAATTTTGAATATGATGATATAACCGGAATTGAAAATTATATTCTAAAAGCTTATAAAAAATGGGAAAATAATTCTGTTAGTGATTTTATTTTAAATGATAATATAGCTAAGTATGAAAGAGAATATTTGACAAAAAGGTTAGCTAAAATATTGGATGAATTATATGAAATTAATAGAAATACTTTAGCCTTTGAAGAATATAAAAAACAAATAAAAAATGAAATACAAATTTTAATAAATGATACTAAGTTATATGAAGCCAATATGCTTATAGAGCAATATTTCAAAATAGTAAAGAATGATATTGAAGCATATTCAATAAAAGCTGTTATTTTGATAATGCAAGACAATTTCGATGAAGCAGAAAAGATGTTAAAAGAAGGGCTTACTATTGATGACGAAAACTTTGATTTGAATTATAATTTGGGGTACGTCTATGAAAGACAAGATAATAAAGATGCAATTAGATACTATATATATGCTTATAATAAAACGTTAAATAAAGAAGTGAAGAGGCATATAAAAGTACTAGTTGAAAATATAATTCAAAAGACTAAAATAAATGAAAATTTTGATGTGGTTTTAAAACGATATACTGTTAAAAAGAAATGTTTAATTTTATGTTCTTTCTATTCTATTTTTACAAAAGAATTTATTGAAAATATGAAAAAATATGATTATATAACTTTTGATGTATTAACGACGGATTCAAGTTATATTAATGAAAAAGAAAAAGGAAATGTTAATGAGGTTTATTTATATAAAAATATTTATGAGTTAAACCAAGTTTTTAATAGCTTAAATATGTATGATATTGTTCATATTCATTTTTTAGATCCCTTTTACAGTGTTTTGTCAGAAAAAATAAAAGAAAAATGTGATAATCTACTAGTAAGTATATGGGGTAGTGATTATTATAGAATGTCAGATGAAAATAGAAAAATTCAAGAAAATATATTAGATATTTCAGATTATATAACTATTGCAAATAGTGATACAATAGTAGATTTTAACAGTTATTATGATAACAAATATGCTGAAAAGGTAAAAAACTGTAGATTTGGATTAAAAACATTAGAATATATTGAACTTGTTAATGATTTGGATATAAAAGATATAAAAAAGGAATTTAATATTCCAGAAAATGCAATAGTAATTACATGTGGCTATAATGCATCTCAAGCACATAATCATTTGCGTATAATAGAATCCATATATAAAGAAAAAAAAATATTACCACCAGATATTTATTTTTTATTTCCTATGACTTATGGTGGCAGTACAGAGTATATAGAAGAGGTAAGTAATTGTCTAGAAAGGAATGAATTTAAATATATTATATTTGATAAATTTCTAGATTATATAGATATAGCTAAAATAAGAAAAATAACAGATATTATGATACAGGTACAAAATACAGATCAACTTAGTGGTTCTATGCAAGAGCATTTATATTGCAATAATATAGTTATTACAGGAAAATGGTTGCCATACAATAAACTCAAGAGCGATGGATGTTTTTTCTTAGATGTATCCTCAATTAGCGATATAGGAAGTAAGATATCGCATGTAATAAGCAATATGTATGATTTTAAAGAGAAATGCAAAAATAATAAAAAAATTATTAGCAATTTATCATTATGGAAGAATGCTATTGTAAACTGGAAAAACATATATGAAAATAGTTATAAAAGTGCTAATCTTATTGAACAACCAGTGGTTACTGTAGGCATAGCTAGTTATAATCATAGTAGATATTTAGGGCGATGCGTGAATTCTGTTCTAAGCCAAACCTATAATAATATTGAGCTTTTAATTGTAGATGATAATTCTAATGATGGATCAATACAAAAAATAAAAAAATATGAAAAAGAATATTCTAATATAAAGACCATTTATCATTCAAACAATTATGGAGCTCCTGCATTATCATTTCAAGAAATTATAAATGAAGCTAATGGAGAATATTTTATTTTGCTCTGTTCCGATGATTTATTAGCAAATGATAATGTAATAATGGATTTTGTGAAAGAGCTTGAGCATAATAAAAAAGTAGATTTTGTTTTTGGAAATTTAAGATTAATAGATTCAGAGGAGAATGAAAAAGGAGTATGGAGTTATAAGCAATATACAAATAATCAGATAGTAGAAGGAACATTTAGAACTAATGGAAGTGCAATGATACCTATGATTGGAGGAATTTTTAGAAAACAATTTTATAAAAAACATAACAGAACATGGTTTTCAGATAAAGTTTTGGGTGAAACAGATACTCTGAATACTTTGATAAATGTAAAGTATGGATGCAATTTAAAATATTTAAATAAAGATTTTATAAAATATAGACAACACAATTCTAACATGACATATGATATTAGTTTAGTGATTAATGCACGTGTTCAGCATTTAGAGTTTATAATAAATAATTTTAGTGAAGAGATATATTTTCCTGAAATTAATTGGAAAGATTATAATGAAATCGAAAGAGAGGCTGCAAAGATGTTTTTAATAGGTAACGTCTATGCGCAATTTTTCAAATCATACTATCAAGGAGTACAAGGGCCTTGGAAAGAAGTAATATATAAATTGGATGAAGTGTACAGATTAGAATCACTTGATGTGATAGTATTTCACATAAATAAGTATTTTAACGAGTGTATAAAAATAAGTAATATATACAATAGACATATATATAATATTCAGAATGAATTAAATGAAATGATAAAATTTAAGAAGTTTAATTTTAGCTGATGAATATAAAATTATGTATATTAAATTATAAATAAGACGTTTTAGTACTGATAATTGAAATAAAATTATACGTTTGTAAATAGCTAAAATATGACTATAGTTCCGGAAAATTACAATGAAGTTAATAGTATAGTATTATATTATTATTACAAAATTAATAAACTATATAATCTAAGCGTATAAAGAAAGTTTTTAGTATAGAAAAATAAATGATTAGACAAAAATAATTAATAAATTATTATAAATGAATTTTGTTAGGAGAAAGATAAAATGAGTTTTAAAGTAAATAAACCAA
>JAYFRK010000583.1:0-5205 GCA_034925975.1 Clostridium sp. | reverse complement strand
TGCAACAGCTTTAGCTGCTCCGGTAGTTGTTGGTATAATAGATTCTGCTGCTGCTCTTGCACGTCTTAAATCTTTATGAGTTTTATCAAGAATATTTTGATCATTTGTATATGAATGAACAGTTGTTATAAGCCCTCTTATTATTCCGAACTTTTCTTCAAGAATTTTTGCAACTGGTGCTAGACAATTTGTTGTACAAGATGCGTTGGATATTATATTGTCATTTATAGGATCGTAAGTTTCTTCATTAACCCCAATAACAATTGTAGTATCTTCACCCTTTGCTGGAGCAGTAAGAACAACTTTCTTTGCCCCTGCTTGTATATGTTCCATTAATTTTTCTCTTGTCTTAAATTTACCAGTAGATTCTACAACTATATCTACTCCAAGCTCTTTCCAAGGCAAATTTTTTGGTTCATTTTCTCTAATTATTTTTATTTCTTTTCCGTTTACAATAAGTGCATTTTCCTTAACTTCTACTGTACCATTAAATCTTCCAAAACATGAATCATACTTAAATAAATGTGCTAATGTCTCATCATTTGCTCTAGCATTAATTGCAACAATTTCTAGATTATCATTTAAATTTTCTTGAGCAATTCTAAGGAATGTTCTACCTATTCTACCGAATCCGTTAATTGCAATTTTAATAGACATAAAAATCCCTCCATAAAATATTTATATAAACTGATTATTATAATTAATATATCTTGTAGCTGGTACGCTTTTGTCCCGTTCCCTAACTCCATATTAGTTATACCAATATTATATGTTTTTGTCAATAGTATATATTATATATTTTTTTATATTATATAATATATCACTTTTATTTTTTATGTTCCAATTAGTATATACATATTATCTATTCATCTTACACCACAGAAATCGTATATTATTTTTCACTTTTTTAAATTGTATTAAAAACTATTATGTATATGGATACTTTTAGATAAATTACTAACTATAAATATTCTTTATGAACATTTTGTAAACTTTTTAGCATTTAATTGTAAAAATACTATATTTAAATGCAAACTAGTAAATTTATCTTTAACATTTTATTACTTTTCTGTGAGAAGTATATTATATATATAGATATTGTAGTATAATAATCTTTGATTTAATAATAAGGATGTGATTAATTGTGGTGAATTTATGTAATCTCATAATTAATAATAGATCTAATATCTGTGAAAATGTTTTGATGTATGCAAATAAATACAACTTACTAAAATACTATAAAAAAGTACCCAAGAGTGTTTGGTTTAATCCAATAGATACAATCTCAACATCTATTTGTTTGATACTAAAGGAAAATATAGATTATACTGTAAACTCAAATTCCGAAAATTTATACAAACTAATATGTAAAGTTGGCATAAATAATCTGCTTACACATTATAATAAATCAGTAGATATGGGAACTGTTTTATTAACAATAAAATGCTACAGACAAAGCTATTTAGATATAATTTTAAATTCAAATGCTTTTTCTGATAAAAAAATAGAATATATAGATTCCTTAGGAGTAATTTTTGACACTATCGAAATCATGTCATGTAATGAATGGAGCAAAACATCTAATAGTGAAATCAAATTTAATGCACTATCTGAGATAACATCTGCATTTATTTTTATACATGATTTCAAGAATTTAATTTATATTAATTCCGCTGTTGAAGAATTTACCGGTTACACAAAAGATGAATTATTTAAAATCAATTTGGAGGATTTAAATAATTCTTTATCTCTAAAGCAATTGGACAATCTTTCTAGTAATCATGATTCAAATTCATCTATTCGTGAATTTAAAATATTTACCAAAGATAAATGTGAAAAATGGATTGAATTTAGTCAATGTGAAGTTAGTTTTTCTGGGAAACCACTAATGTTAGGCATTGCTTTTGATATAACAAAGCGTAAAGAAACTGAAGCTGAAAATTTAAATTTGCAGCATACTATTGAATGTGATAAACTTAAAAATCAATTTTTTGCTAATCTATCCCATGAATTTAGAACTCCTCTTAATGTAATTATGAGTTCAATTCAA
Source organism: Clostridium sp. (assembly GCA_034925975.1). Lineage (GTDB taxonomy): Bacteria > Bacillota > Clostridia > Clostridiales > Clostridiaceae > Clostridium_H. Next base: position 3,155 of record JAYFRK010000583.1, on the reverse strand, counting down.
TTAATGGACATGCTTATGCCAAATGATCAAATACATGATTTTAAAAAATACATATCTATTATGAAACAAAACTGCTATAGGTTATCTAGGCTTATAAATAATTTATTAGATATAACAGAAATAGAAAGCGGCCATATGGGAGTATGCTTTGAAAAAGCTGATATAATTTCCTACATCGAGGATATAACTTTTTCAACCATTAAATACGCTAAGAATAAAGGAGTTACAACAATATTTGATACTGAAATAGAAGAAAAAATAATAGCTTTTGATAAAGATAAAGTTGCAAGAATACTGTTAAATCTTCTATCTAATTCAATTAAATTTACAAATCCAGGTGGATATATATATGTAAACTTATATTTAGAAAATAATTTTATTGTAGTATCTATAAAAGATACTGGCGTAGGAATTCCAAAAGAAAAGCAAAAAATCATATTTGATAAGTTTACTCGGCTAGATAGGTCTTTTTCACGTAAGCAAGAAGGCAGCGGTATAGGCCTAGCTATCGCTAAATCACTAGTAGAAATTCATAAGGGAAAAATATACTTAAATGATAAGTTTAAAGAAGGAACAGAATTTATCATTAAACTTCCTATAGATCTATCTGTTTATAAAAATTGTGATCATAAACACCAAATTGAAGATTATGTTGATAAAGTTAATACTGAGTTATCCGATATATATTAAGTAAACTGCAACAAAATGGCGGCATGTAGGATTACTTGGCTAACGCATATATGTATCATTGAGAAACATTAAGTACTACTAGTTATTCCTTCAAAATTTCTTCAATTGATACATATATGCTAGCCAGTAATCTTACATGCCTTAATTAGTTGCAAATAAAAAGTACTATAGTAAATATTATGAGGACTTTAAAAAGCAAAATGATAATTTTGCCTGGCGTAGCCACACTATAAAGTTACTAAGTAAGTATTATTTAGTAAAACTTAAAAAATTACTATAAATAAATGCGTCAGCATATTGGAATTTTTCAAAACAATCTATAAACAAAGTACCCTATAAAATAACTTACCTTTTATTTAACGATTAGTAAGTTCTTTTAACTTGCTATCTCTAAACTAGTATCCTAATTAATAATAACTTTTTCTTTAATAGTTATACATACTGGATAATAATTTTATATGCCTTAATTAATGTAATCAGAAAATACTAGTATAACTCCAACAGGCTTCGCCTAAACCCATGGCGCCCTCATCAGGTTAAGCGCTCTACGTTTTTCTAGCAGGCCAATTAATGTAATACTTACTACAGTTAATTAATCATATATATAATCTAAATAGTAGTTTACTATTAAAATTTTACTATATGCATAGGACTGAGTAGGCAATTCTTAAAGGCACAAACTTAGAACTTCTTAACGCAACGAAGATTCTCTGTTGAATTATATATCTTCGATTTTTAGCACCTTATTCTGTAGTTACCCTGGCCATCATTTTACGTCACTTTACTTTTGTTGCAATTTATTATTAATATTTGTATACTTTATTCATAAGTTTAAATTGAACATAAAATTATTCAAAGTTATATATTAGGAGGCTTAATACTCATGAAAAAGACATTAGCTATAATTTCTACGCTGGTACTGACTCTAGCATTTGGTGGATGTGGAATAAATAAGACTTCAAAAGAAAATACTTCAGTTAAACCTTCTTATGAAGAAAATAAAGAATTAACTGGACAAGCAGAAAAAAAGTCTTCTGAATCTAGTTCTAATGAAAATAAAACTACTGCAAATTCAAATAAATCCTATGATGTAAAAGAGCTAAAATACAATAATGAGGGTGTTCCTGTAATTATGTATCATTCAGTTAAATATGAAAAAGACAATCCTGTTAGAATTTCTAAGGAAAATTTCGAGTCTCAAATGAAATATCTAAAAGATAATGGATATACTACCTTAACTTTAGATGAATTATATGACTTCCTTGAAAAAAACGTTCCCATACCGAAAAAATCCGTAGTACTTACTTTTGACGACGGTTATAAGGATAATTATGAAAATGCATATCCTATTTTAAAAAAGTATGGATTTAAAGCTACAATTTTTGTTATAACTAATTGTATAGGTACTGGAGAGTATTTAACTTCTGATGAACTAAAGGAACTTCAACAAAATGGAGTTGATATTGAAAGTCACACTATAAATCATGAAGCATTAAATGAAATTCCATATGATAAGCAACTTGAAACACTTAAAGGATCAAAAGAAAGTCTAGAAAAATTATTAAATAAAAAAGTTAAATACATAGCTTATCCTTATGGAAAATATAATGAAAACACTATAAAAGCTGCAAAAGCTGCTGGTTATAAGTTAGCTGTTACAACCAATGGTAAGTGGTCTGATAAATCTGATGGGATATATACATTAGACAGAGTTTTTATAAGTGGATTCCATGATATGAATACTTTCAAAAAAAGAATAAGTAACCCTCAATATAGTCTTGACTAAATATATTTTTATGAGGTGCAAAAATGATTAAGTTGTCTATAAATAGAAATGTATCTTTTGCTTTATTAATAGTATGTTTATTATCTCTCACAGCTTGTAAAAAACCACCCAATGCTTCTAATGATAAAAGCAATACTATTACTAGTGATACTAATAATAAAATTGGTTCTAAAACTAATTCAGAAAATACACTTTCAGTTACTGAAAAGGAAAAAGAAATCAAAGAACTACAAAACACTCTTGAAACTAAATATAGTGATGCTCACGCTGCATTTTTTAATCATAAGTATGAAGAGGCTATAAAGATATCTAATGAGATTATAATGCAAGATAACAGCTTCTATAAAGCATATAATGTTAAAGGTATAACTTTATGCTTTTCTAATAAATTTCAAGAAGGAATGGAAAATATAGATAAAGCCCTAAACATTAATCCAAATTTCGGATATGCCAGATTTAATAAAGCTTTAGCTTATGAACTATACGGAAATTACGATGAAGCTCTTAAATGGTATGATAAAGCTTTAGAAGTTGAAAATTATATTTGGAGTTACTACGGAAAGGCAAGCATTTATGGAAGACTAGGTGATGTAGAAAATACTACTAAATACCTAAAAATTGCTATTGACATGGATGCTAATGTAAAAAATGAAGCAAAAAAAGAAAAAGACTTTGATAA
>JAYFRK010000037.1:0-2490 GCA_034925975.1 Clostridium sp. | reverse complement strand
TGGATTTTAGATATTATGCTTCCTGATATAGATGGATATCAGTTAATTAAAAGTATCAAGGAAAAGAACAAAAATACTCCCGTAATATTTATGTCTGCAAGAAATGAAGAGCTAGATAGGGTAATAGGGTTAGAACTTGGTAGTGATGACTATTTATCAAAACCATTTTTACCTAGAGAATTAGTTATTAGGACAAATAAGTTAATTGAAAGAGTGTATCAAAGCGATAATACTAAAGCACAAAACAAAGTAGACATTGAAGGTTACACTATAGATTACAATCAGAGGTTGGTATTCCTTGGTAGAGATGAAATTCAACTTACAAACAAGGAGTTTGAGCTATTAACATATTTAATTGATAATAGAAACATTGTAGTTTCAAGAGAACAGATACTCCTTAGAGCCTGGGGAAACAATTATTTTGGGTCAGATAGAGTAGTGGATGACACTATTAGAAGGCTTCGTAAGAAAATGGCAAGTATCAACATAGATACGGTTTATGGCTATGGATATAAGTTGGTGATAAAAAATGAGGAAAATTAAGATTAAGTCACTAGCCTTAAGAATTTGGCTTATTTTCACCATTGTAATATTAGCTATTATTCTTAGTATATCTGCAGTATATTTATTTGTAATTAGAAATTTTGAGGAACAAAATAAATTCAATAGCTTAGAAATTGCCCATGAGATTGTATTGAAGGATAGGCCTGAAGGTGAACCTATAAAGGGCGTGAAAGATTTAGAGCTTCTTAAGTTTGTTGATCATTTTGTTGTAGTTAAAGAAAAAAATAGCGAGAAAACAATAAAAGAACCATACAGAAAACATCTAGAGCCAGAAATACAAAATGTTGAAGCTATTAGAAAATGGATGACAACCTTTATTAAAGATGGCCCTATGGAAAAAATAGAGTTTAAAGAGAAATTTAATAATAAAACTTTTCTCTTCATAATTAGCTCAATTAGTAAAGATGCAAAGGAAGATACCTATTTAATTTCTTATCTTGAGCCTAAAGCAGATAATGAAATTCTAGAGAAGGTAGTCTTTATAGGAATAGTATTTATTCTTTTAAGTTTTATAGCAGCTAAGTTTATAGCTAATAGTATTTCTAAACCTTTAAAGCAACTAGAAGAATATACAAAGAGAATATCTAAAAAGGATTGGGCAGAAGCTGTAGAAGTAGATAGATATGATGAAATTGGAAGACTGATGGTGGCTATGAATACTATGCAAAAATCATTAAAGGCTGCTGATGAGGAGGAAAAGCTATTTCTTCAAAGTATCTCCCATGATTTAAAAACTCCTGTAGCAGTTATTATTGGTTATGCTCAAGCAATTATAGATAAGATGTATATAGGCACAGTTGAAGAAACGGCAAATACCATTAAAGAAGAAGCACAGAGATTAGACAAGAAAATTAAACAAATCTTATACTTAAATAGCCTTGATTATGTTATGAAAAATAATAATGAAAGTACAGAAATTAACTTAGATAAATTAGTGGAAAGTATTGCAAACAAGTTTAGGCAAATAAACCCTGAAATAAAATGGAAGGTAGATCTAGAGGAAAGCATAATTCATGGAGATGTTGAAAAAATAAAAGTCTGTATTGAAAACATAGTAGATAATGCAGTTAGATATGCTGCGGAGGAAATTTCAATATCTTTAAAGGTGGAAGATTGCATTACTTTAGAAATATATAATGATGGTGCAAATATTTCCGAAAAGCATAGGAACCATATTTTTGAGAATTTTTATAAAGATAAGAAAGGTAATTTTGGATTAGGCTTAGCTATTTCAAAAAAGATAATGGATTATTATAAAGGGGAAATATCAGCTATAAATAGAGAGAAAGGAGTAAGCTTTATATTAAAGTTTTTTTCTAGTGAAAGAATGGGAAAGGATATGCCAAGACATTAAATAAGAAGTAGGAATCAGCATTACTGATTCCTACTTATAAAATTTTACTATAGCTTTAAAAAGGTCTCCATCTATTTCTATATCAAGTTTTCCACCTTGAAGTTCCACTATACTCTTTGCAATAGCAAGACCCAGACCCGAGCCATCGGTATTTCTAGATTTATCTCCTCTTTTAAACCTTTCAAAGATTTCTTCCACATTAAAATCCATTTCATAAGAGGATATATTTTTTACGGTTAAAGTCACTTTGTTATCATATTCTATAAGATCAATATATACTCTAGTATTTTCTTGAGAATATTTTAGAGCATTATTTATAAGATTATCAAAGACTCTCCAAGTCTTTTTGCCATCTAAGTTAGCATATATTTTCTTATTTGTGCCATTTACTCTAAAGGTTAAGGAAGAATCTTTAATTTTCTCATCAAACTCAGCAAGGGTTTGAGTTAAAAGGGCTGCCACATCTATTTTTTCTATATTCAATTCTATGGCGCCACTGGCTACCTTAGAGGCTTCAAATAAGTCCTCTATAAGTACTTTAAGTCTCTGAGTTTTTCTATCTAGAATGCTTA
>JAYFRK010000650.1:0-2581 GCA_034925975.1 Clostridium sp. | reverse complement strand
TTAAAGGCACAAACCTAGAACTTCTTAACGCAGCGAAGATTCTCTGTTGAATTATACACCCTCGGTTTTTAGCACCTTACTCTGTAGCTACCAAGGCCGCGATTTTGTCGTACTATACTCATATTATTACTTATTAGATTATGCTGTTGGGTGAAAGAATAGAAGGAAATTGAATGAATTTATCGAATATGTGTAGTAACTCAATAATCTTGTAAAAATATGCTGAAAATTATCATTAAGTAGATTATATTGGAGGATACTATATGAACATGCGTAAAAAGACAATTATTGTGATATGCTTAATTATCTTAGTTTTAACAAGTTTACTACACATGGAATCTAGATTAATATTAGGTAAAGAGTTCAAAAGATTGGAAGAACAGTATATAAAACAGCATGTACAACAAGGCTTGGGTATGTTTCAAAATAGCATATATGAGTTAGATAATATTCTTTTGGATTGGTCTCAATGGGATGATACATATAATTTCATTAATAATCCAAATAAAGAATATATAAAATCCAATTTAAGTGCTGCTACATTAGCTCAGTCAAAATTAAATTTAATATGCTATATAGACCATTCAGGTAAGTTAATTTTCAAAGGAAGTAATGAAATAGAAGAGAAGAAAGTAGATGAAATTTTAAAAGATTTTAAAGCACACTTTTTGTATAAAGATTATCTAAAATATAGTAATAAGCCAATAAGGGGTATTATTCCCCTAGAAAAAGGATTTATGGCTATAGCTGGAAGACCTATTTTGAGAAGTGATGGAACAGGGCCGACAATGGGAATGCTTATAATGGGGAGATATATTGGTGACAAAGAAATTGATAAAATATCCAATATAACACAGCTGACTGTAAAAGTTGAAAAGGTTGATAGTTCTAAAGGTGAACTTAAATTTAAATCTTTAGGAATATTAGAATATTCGAATATAGTTGTAAGTCCATTAAATAAAGATACTGTGATCGGATATAGCATTTTAAAAGATTTATATGGTAAATCAAGCTTTATGTTGGAAATAGAAGCACCAAGAGATATGTATAATTATGGAGAAGAAAGTATTAAGTTTTTTAATATGTTTCTGCTAATTTCAGGAGTTATAGTTGGAATAATTACTCTGCTTCTTCTTGAGAAAGCTGGATTATCAAGACTTCAAAAGCTAACTTCTGGTATAAAAAATATTGAAGAAAGTATGGACTTATCTATAAGGATACCTGTAGATGGCAAGGATGAGCTAGCAACTTTCGCCAGTGTAACTAATAGAATGCTAGATAGATTAAGAGATTCAAGAGAAGAACTTCTTGAGAGTGAAAATAAATATAGGCATTTATTTGAAAGCATGATTAATCCATTTGCCTATTATGAGATTATAGAAGATAAAGAAAGTGGGGAAATAGACTATATTTTTCTTGAAGTGAACAGTGCCTATGAAAAACTAACAGGATTAAATAAAGAATATATTATAGGAAAAAGTTTAAGTTATGTATCTAAAGATATGAATAAAGCTCTATTTCAATGGGTGGATGAATTTAAAAACACAAATAATATAGGAGAAAAAATAAAATCAAAGAAATATTTAAATATAGGAGAAAGATGGTATCTAAGTTCTGCCTATAGACCAGAAGAAAATTATATTATAACTATATATCAAGATATTACAGAATTAATACTAACAGAAAATGAATTGAGAGAAGCAAAAGATTTAGCAGATGATGCCAATAAGGCTAAAAGTGAGTTTTTGGCAAACATGAGCCATGAAATAAGAACACCTATTAATGCTATAATTGGAATGGCAGAGCTTTTAAAAGATAATTCTATGCACACAAGAAAAGATGAACTTGTAACTTTCATAAACGATGCAGGAAATTTACTTTTGAATATAGTTAATGATGTACTAGATTTTTCTAAAATGGAAGCTAAAAAGTTTACATTAGACAGCTATAACTTTAATATATATTCAGTTTTTCAAAATATTACCGATATAATGTCTATAAAAGCTAACCAAAAAGGATTAACACTTAAATATAATATTCCTCCTAATATTCCTAATCTATATGGAGATGGAGATAGACTTTATCAAATACTTTTAAACCTATTAACAAATGCTGTTAAGTTCACAGAAAAAGGTGAAATAACTTTAAAAGCTGATATAGAAAAAATGGAGAAAGATAGTATAGTAATAAAGTTTAAAGTAATAGATAGAGGGATTGGACTTAATGAAGAAACACAAAAAAAATTATTTCAGCCTTTTGTTCAAGGAGATGCTTCCACAACAAGAAAATATGGTGGAACAGGATTAGGGCTTTCAATTTGTAAAGAACTAGCAGAACTTATGGGAGGAAAAATAGGTGTAAAAAGTGCAGAAGGACATGGTTCAACATTTTGGTTTACAGCTAAATTTAAGACTTTAAAATATTTAGAGGCAAATGATAATATTGATGAAAATTTAAAAGGTGATATAGAGCCGTTTAATAATGGAGACAGGTATATTCTAATATTATTAGCTGAAGATAATGAAATTAATAGAAGGTTAGCAGCAATGCAGCTTAATAAGTTAAATGTGGCAGTACATTC
>JAYFRK010000578.1:0-4223 GCA_034925975.1 Clostridium sp. | reverse complement strand
AGCCCTTATTAGTTTGATATATTATATCTTTATCTATAGAGACTACACCTTTTTGCAAAAATAATATAGTAGTTGATCCTCCAAATTTAAAGTAGCCTTTTTCGTCGCCTTTTTTAACTTCTTTAAGTGGAGTGTACGTTTGGACTATAGATCCAACACAAGTAGCACCTACATCAATGTAGAGTACATCACCAAAGTTATGAGAATGAAATAGACTATACTCTCTTTTATTCTGGCAAAATAACTTTGGTATTTTCTTTAAGGCAATAGGGTTTACGGAATAATATTGCCCGGGAATTATATTAGTTTTTTCACATAATCCATTATCAATAAAATGAAATCTGTGATAATCAATAGGAGCAAGTCTTAAAATAAGACAGATACCACCTAAATATTTTTCAGCAAGAGAATCATTTTTTATAAGTTCCTTTAGACTATAGGTAAAGCCTTTAACTTGAACTAAATTGTTGATATCAATATTTTCATAAGCAAAAAGCCTTCCGTCCCCAGGTGAAATTAATACATTATCATTATAATCTATTGGACGTGCTTCAGTAATTAAAGATCTAGTAAAAAAATCATTAAAACATTTATAACTAGATTTAGGATCTCTAAAGTATTTTTCATCTATATTAAATTCATTAATAAATTTTTGAATTTTTCCTATGCTTAATTTAGAATCACATATCTTTCCATAAAATTTTGAAAATAATTTTTTCTTAATTAAAAGTTCTAAGGATTTCATTCCTATTGGAGAAGAATAAGTCCATTCTAAGTATTTGTCTCCTGCAACTTTTTCAGTTTCGTATTCTTTGGTTTTTCTATTAAAATATTTAATCATAAATTACCCTCACATATATATGATATTGAATTAATTTAGCTAAAGTTATATTAACATAAAAGTTAATCATTTTATATATTAGAATGATAATTTATCTTTAAATGGCAAGTATAATAAGAAGAATAGAAGGCACATTCCAAGTATAATAAAAGGTACAAAGTATACAGGATTATTTGGTAAATAATCCAATGGAGTAGAATAAGGTCTGTATCTTAAGTAGCAGTAATTTGCATCAATTAAATAGTTAACAGGTATAGTTACGCAAAAATATATAATAGTCCATTTAAGAGTCTTTTTTAATGAATTTAAATTTGGAGTATACTCATGAACAAATATCATAAAAAATACAGAAATTAAAATCCCGCCATGGGATATAAAAAATTGGATAAATATATAATGAGGAAAAGGATATATGGAAGTATCATGAAAAAGTAGAGCAATGGAGGCACCACCAAGTCCCCAAAAATATAATACATCAAATATTCTTCGACTTTTACTAAGCATAACCACAATAGAAAGAATTATTGATAGTCTACATAAATACAATGGTAATGCTTCTTTTAAATTAAGTTTTTCATTAGTGATATACCAGATATAAATAGAAATTTGATGAAATATTAAGGTTATTCCAATAATGTTTGAAACTTTTTTCTCATATTTAGGTTTTTTCAAACTTTCTTTAAAAATATATATTAATAAAATTATTAATATAACTATAAGTAAGCACATAATATGAGGTATAGAAAAAGGTTTTAGAGCTTTTTCTTCATTAACTGGTTTCCAAAATAAATTCCAAAAATCCATAATAATCACCTCTTTAAAATTGGATATATTTATTTTCTGCAAATATATAAAGATTAATCTATAAAATAATTACTTAGTATGTAAAAAGGGTTGAGATATATTATAATAATAAGTATAATGAATAGAGAGAGAAATTATACTGACTGGTCATCATAAATAATTTTTGGAGTGATATTGATGAATAAAACTAAGGGAACTATATTCAATGCGGCTATAAAAATTTTTTCAGAAAAAGGCTATAATGGGGCCACTATGGATGATATAGCAATAAATGCAGGGGTGGCCAAGGGAACATTATATTATCATTTTAAAAGTAAAGAAGAAATATTTAAGTACATAGTAAAAGAAGGCATGAAAAAAATAAAAACAGAGGTTCAAGAAGAAGTAGAAAAAGTAGAAGACCCTATAAAAAGGTTAAAAACTTTATGTAAAATTCAATTAGAATTAGTTTACAAGAATAGAGACTTTTTTAAAGTAATAATGAGTCAGCTTTGGGGAGTAGAGTTGAGACAACTAGAACTTAGAGAAGTTGTTCAAAAGTATATAAGCCTTATAGAAGGATACATAAAAGAAGCAATAACAAAAGGAGTTATAAAGGATGGAGATGCCTCTTTTATGGCATATACCTTTTTTGGAGCATTATGCTCTACAGCAGTATATGAGCTAATAAATAAAGACGGGATAAATATCGAAGAGATAATAGACAATTTAATAAATCATATGTTATATGGAATGTCTAAATAATTTAAGATAGCATAAAGCTAAAAATAAGGCTTTATGCTATTTTTTTATTTTACCTATAAAAAGTATCATTAAAAAATTATTGACAACATAAATAAAAAGGTGTATAAATAAACTGACCAGTCAGTTTATACTGAATAGTCAGTTTAAATTGTCGAGAGAAATCTTTAATAAGCAATTAATACAATGAGTGGGGTGATATAGTGAAATTTTTAAAGATAGCTGGTAGAGACATAGCTAGTATATTTAAAAACAGATTTATTAGAATATCTGTTACAGCAATTATAATTGTACCTCTGCTATATAGCTTACTCTATCTAGCAGCTTTCTGGGATCCATATGCTAGATTAGATCAAATGCCAGTGGCTGTTGTTAATTTAGATAGCGGAAGTGTAAAAGACGGAGAAAAGGTCAATTATGGTAAAGAGATTGAGGATGGACTGAGAGATAATAAAGAAATAGGCTTTAAGTTCGTCTCCAAGCTAGATGAAGCAAAAGAAGGATTAAAAGGTAAGAGTTATTATGCAATTTTTGTTATACCAGAAGATTTCTCAAAAAAAATAGTACAAGTTAAAGACGGAAAAATAGATAAGCCATCTATAGATTATATTGCTAATGAAAAGAAGAACTTTTTGGCAGCTCAAATAAACGGAAAAGTTGCCGGAGAAATAAAAGCAAAGGTTATAAAAAGTATATCAGAAGAATTTACTAAGGTTACTTTTAATAGCTTATATGAAGTTAAAGATGGTATGGAAAAAGCTGCAGATGGAAGTGGAAAAATTGCAGATGGAGTAGGACAGATTAAAGATAAAGTTCCTCAAATGCAAGACGGTGTTAAACAATTATATGATGGTTCTGGAGCATTAAATGGTGGACTAAAAGAGTTACAAAGCAAAGTTCCACTTATGGGTAGTGGTATTGGACAACTAAAATCAAAGGTGGACATGGCTGCAAATGGAGTAGCTAAACACCCTGAGATTAAAGGTTTAGTCAGCGATGAGAGCATAAATGGTGTTAAAACTATTATGAATGATGCTAAAGTTTTGCAAAGTGCAGATACTTCAGCCCTAGAAATGTTACCATCTATAGCTACTGCACAAAATTTAGGACTAATGAATAAAGCAGTAAATGACTTTTTAGCAATAGATATGAATAAAGCAAAGACTATAATGAATATGCCTGGAATGGATAAACTTACAGATCCAAAAACTATTCAAAATATGTCAAAGTTAATGAAAGATGCAGGAGCATTAAAAGCTATTGATACAAATAAGGTAACTCCGTTAATGGGATTACTACAAAATTCAAATAAGTTAAAAGGAATATTGGATGAAGCTAGTAAATTAACACAGGTAGATGTAAATGGAATAAATACTTTTTTACAATCACAAAAGGCATCATCAGAAAAGTTTATAACTAGTTCAGACCAGTTAAATGCACATAAACAAGAACTAGAGGCTGCAATAAAAACAAATACAAACTTAAGCCCAGTTCAAGTACAACAACTTCTAGGAATAGTAGAAGGATATAGCACGTTAACAACAGAAACATCCAAAAATATGCAAAATTCAGCTGTAGCAATGAATGAAATGGGTAAAAACATTTCTGGACTTGCTAATCTTCAAAAGGATTTAAAAGAAAATGCAGATGTTATAGAAGGTGTTAAAGCTGCTTTGAGCGATGAAAACATAGCATATCTAAAAGCTGTATTGCCTCAAGTTTTACAAGTTAAACAAGAACTTGACAGTAATGCAGAAAGCTTAAATGCAGTAAATGGATTATTACAAACACTAGGAACTACAGATGTAAAAGCATCTTTAGTAAAAATTCAAACTCT
>JAYFRK010000430.1:0-2121 GCA_034925975.1 Clostridium sp. | reverse complement strand
TCATTTTTCCATCTTCATAATACTTGTTACATGCCTCAGTAGTAATTGTAAAACCTTGAGGAACAGGAATTCCTAAATTAGTCATCTCTGCAAGGTTAGCACCTTTGCCTCCAAGAAGGTTTCTCATACTAGCATTACCTTCGTTGAAAAGGTAAACATATTTGTTATTGTCCATTTTCAAACATCCCCTTTTTTTGTCGTAATTTTATATTATTAGGGTTCCCCCATTTAATTCTTTAAGAGTTTTCACTTAGTTTGACAAAAAGACGTGTTATATTTGTTTTGGAAAGTTTACCTATAACTTTTACCTTATCCCCGTTTTCTTCTGCTACCTTTTCAATAACTGGAAGACTATCAACTTCTCTCTCGATAATCTTTTTTGCAGCTTCGAAAGCAGAATCTTCTGGTTCAACATATACTATATTTGGCATTCTAGTCATAATAATTCCTACTGGAACTTTATTTATATCTGTTCCTCCAATGGCAGTTTTTAAAAAATCCTTTCTTGAAACTGCTCCAACTAAGCATCCATTATTTTCAACAAATATAGTACCTACATCATTTAAAAACAGATTTACTATAGCGTTATATACAGTAGTTTGCTCATCTAAGGTAACGGGTTTTGACATTACATCTTTAACCTTTATTTTTCTTATGTAATCATAAACTAAACTTGAGGCTGGTTTTTGAGAACATATATATCCAACCTTAGGTCTAGCTTCAAGTATACCAGTCATAGTAAGGATTGCTAAGTCTGGTCTTAATGCCGCTCTAGTAACGCCAATCTTACCTGCTAATTGTTCACTTGTTATGGGTTGATTTTCCTTTACTAACTCAATTATCTCTTTTTGTCTAGTTGATAAATTAATTTTTTCCTACCTCCTTCATACCTTTACCTTCACATTATACCACGTATTTATATAAATAGTATATCACTTTTTCTTATTTATGAGTCATTATTTGTGATTATTTCGGTAAATAGTATACTTTTCTTAAATATTCTTATTTTTTTATCATTACCTATCCTTAAATGAGCTATTCTAACGCTACTAATAATCCTATTTTTTATACATATAAATATACTAATATCTGCCAACCTAATATCTAAAAATAAAAACGACAGTATCATCTGCCGTCTTCATTTTTTTCCTCTTTCTCGTCATCAGCCTCTTCAAAACTTACAGTATACTTATATACATTTTCATCCTTCGCTGAATTATTTTTTTTATCAAATTTTTCTTTAACTTCAGATGTCATATCTTCTACTTTTTCTTTTACCTCAGATGTCATATCTTCTACTTTTTCTTTTACATCATATGTTAAATCATCAACCTTTTCTTTTACATCTTTAGCTCTGTTTTTTATAATTTTATTAACAACTTCAACAGATCCATCACTCTTAACTATTTCAATTGTTACTTTGGTGAAAACAGCAGTTAATACGCCTAATGCAATTAGCGGTGGCCATATAAGAGCTACTAAACCAGCTGCAACTCCTGCATTAACTGGAATATCTGTAACTGTTTTATCATCTTTCTTTATTCTTATTCTTGTTACATTTCCTTTTTTAACTACTTCCTTCATCCATTTCATAAATTCGTCTTTTGTTGTATACAAATCATCTTTCATGCTTTTTTGTTTGCCCTCAATATGAATAAGTGCATCAACAACATTGCCATTACATATTTCTAAAGCTTCTTTTGCTTCAGTATAACTAACTCCTGTTCTCTCTCTGATTATGTCGATTTTTTCTAAAGAAATCTCACTCATTTTATTCACTCCCTTTTAAATAATTCAACATTTCTAAGCTATTTGGTTTTTTTGTATAGCTTTGCGAGATAAATATATTTAAAATTTTATATATTTCTTTTTTAATGTCTTCTGATACATTTATTCTGTGTATGTTTTCCATTGAAGTATTATCTAAAAATTTTAATACATTATATGCTGAATAGCTTATGTTTAAGCCATTCATCTTATTACATTCATCACAGGTTCCACCATGATATTGTATGCTTAAATAACTTGATTTATTTATCTTTTTACCACATACACAGCACTTTTCAAAATTAAATCCATAACCTGTAGCCTTCAAAAGTCTTAGTTCCACAGTTCTAGCTA
>JAYFRK010000147.1:0-6354 GCA_034925975.1 Clostridium sp. | reverse complement strand
AGGACGGGTGGGAGCCAGGCCTGCATCAGGACGATGCATAGGACTGGGTAGGGAATTTTTAAAGGCACAAACTTAGAACCTCTTAACGTAGCGAAGATTCTCTGTTGAATTATATACCTTCGATTTTTAGCACCTTACTCTGTAGTTACCAAGGCCGCCATTTTGTCGTACTATATTTATTTTAAGTACTACTTGATATTTCTACTACCTGGTTTTACATACTCAATTCCCTGTTTACATAGTGGACAGTCATCACTATCAAAGCTTTCTATTTCTAATTCTATTGAGCTATATATAGGGTATTCTATATTGCTGGTTTTTCTGTCTACTATACAAGCTATTCCTATAACTTCTCCTCCAAGGCTTTTAATAACCTCTGCTGTTTCTAGAGAAGATTTTCCTGTAGTTACTACATCTTCTGTTATTAATACTTTTTGTCCAGGTTTTATTTGGAATCCACGTCTAAGTGTCATTTTTCCTTCTACTCTTTCAGTAAATATAGCAGGTTTTCCTAGCTGACGTCCTAATTCATATGCAACTACTATACCTCCCATAGCAGGTCCTAATACTATATCAAAGTCTAAATCTTTAACCTTATTGTATGCTACACTTAATACTTTTTCTGCTTTATCTGGGTATTGTAAAAGCTTAGCACACTGTACATATCTGTTACTGTGTCTTCCTGAAGATAATAAGAAATGTCCTTCTAATAATGCTTCTGCATCCTTTAATATTTCTAATACATTTACGTTGTTATTCATAATTTTTACCTCCAACTTTTATAATAATCTCTAATTTCTGGTCACTACTTAAACAATTCCTCTTATTTCGCTTATATCTTTAATTCCTTCACTTTTCATAAACTCTTCTATACCATTAATTATATCTAGGCATATATCCGGTTTTATAAAGTTTGCAGTTCCTACTTGAATTGCATGGGAACCAGCCATTATGAATTCTATAGCATCGTTAGCGTTAGATATACCACCCATTCCTATTACCGGTACATTTACATGCTTACATACCTCATGCACCATTCTAAGAGCTATAGGCTTTATAGCAGGACCTGATAGCCCTGCATATATATTATTAAAAACAGGCTTTCTATTCTTTATATCTATTGCCATAGCTTTAAATGTATTTATCAAAGATATAGAATCTGCTCCTGCCTCACAACATTTATATGCCATGTCTACTATATCCTCTGCATTAGGTGACAGCTTTACTATAAGAGGTTTTCTGCAGACCTTTTTTACCTCCGATACTACTTTATAGGCTACTTCTGACTTTATTCCAAAAGCCATACCACCACTTTTTACATTTGGACAGGATATATTTAATTCGATCATATCAATATCAGACATATTTAGTTTTTCTATTCCTCTGATATAGTCTTCTATACATCCTCCTCCAAGGTTTGCTATTACTACTGTGTCTAGCTTTTTCATATTACTTAGCTTATCTTTTATAAAAGAATCTACTCCTGGATTTTGAAGACCTACACTATTCATAATTCCACTGGCAGTTTCATGTATTCTAACTCCGTCATTTCCTTCTTTTGGGTTTATAGTGAGACCTTTTGTGGATATACCACCTAGCTTAGATACATCATATATCTGCCCATATTCTTCTCCAAATCCAAATGTACCTGATGCAGCAATTACAGGATTTTTAAAGTTAATTCCACAAATATTTACGCTAATCATTAAAAATCAAATCCCTTCCATTGAATACTGGGCCATCTTTACAGGTTCTTTTATTACCACTTGATGTTTTGCAAGTACATACTAAACAAGCTCCAACTCCGCAGGCCATTCTTTTTTCCATGGAAGCATATACTTGTATGTTTTTTTCATTGCACATCTTAACTACCTTTTCCATCATAACCTCTGGTCCACAACATATAACCACATCATAGTCTTCAACCTTTATTAAATCAGTTACATATCCCTTATATCCATTTCTTCCACTTTCGGTAGCTATATTTACTGAATTCACGTATTCTTTCAATTCATCTACACAATAATCTACATCCCTAAAACCAGCGTATAAATCCATATTATGCCCTTTAAGTTGTTTTATTAGATGAACCATAGGTGCAATTCCTATTCCTCCAGCAACTATTGCTACCCTGCCATTTATTTCATCAAGATCAAATCCATTTCCTAAGGGTCCCATTATTTGAACGCTATCTTCTTCTGTTAATTTGCTTAGTATTTTAGTACCTTTCCCTACTGCAGCATAAAGAAAAGTTATACTATTGTCAGTTAATGCATTTACGCTTATTGGTCTTGGAAGTATTAATCCATCATCCCAAGCTTTTAACATATAAAATTGACCTGGTTTAGCTTCAAATTTTCCTTCTATAGTAAGTTCAAATATATCCTTAGAAATTTCTATATTTTTTTTAACTTTTTTCTGTGAGTAGATCATCTATAAGTTTACTCCCCTCTAAGTTCTTTTTTCATTTTAAGTACTTCTTTTCTAGCGCACTGGTCAAATATTTTTTCACCATTTTCATATTTTTTATAGGCTAATAGTATTCCTCTAGAGGAATTAACAACTCCTCCATTACCATTTTTTAAGTATACATTAGCTTCTTCTGCCCCTCCACCTTGTGCTCCAAAGCCAGGTATTAGAAAGAAAGTTTTGCTAAACTTTTCTCTTATCTTTGCTCCATCTTCAGCAGTAGTACACCCTATTACCCCTCCGATAGATGTATAGCCGCATTTTCCTAAAACCTCTTCTCCTAGATGTTCAACCTTTTCTCCTACAATTTCATAAAGTTTTCTTTCGCCTTTACTGTGTACATATTCAAAATCCTTAGCTCCACTATTGGAAGTTTTAACTAATACAAATATTCCTTTTTCTTTATTTTTAATATATGGCATATAAGGCTCTATGCTGTCCATTCCCATATAAGGATTCACTGTTATGAAATCTGTTTCAAAATCCCCTTCAAAATGGGCTTTAGCATACATCTCTGCTGTTTTAGATATGTCTCCTCTTTTAACATCAGAGATTGCTATGGAACCACTATTTCTTATATACTCTAATGTTCTCTTATATGCTATAAGTCCTTTAATCCCATAAGCTTCATAATAGGCTATTTGAACTTTATAACATGCTGCATGATCTTGTGTAGCATCTATTATCTTTTTATTAAATTCAAAAATTGCATCCTCTATGTGATTGTAATTATTTAAAAATTCTTTTGGAATGTAGTTAACATCAGTATCTATTCCTACGCATACATTTCCTTTATTCTGTACCTCTTCATATAATCTATCTATTATCACGCTCTTACCTCCATCTTTAATAGCCCACTTAGCAAATACAATGGCTAATCTCTGTACACTATTTCTCCATTCTTAATAGTCATTAATATTTTCCCGTAAACTTTTTTGCCATTAAAAGGCGTATTTTTTCCTTTTGACATAAACTTTTCTGAGTCTATTTTATAGTTTGCTTGTAGGTCAGCTAATACTAAATCTCCATCAAATCCTACAGTAACTTGTCCCTTATTTAATCCCATTATTTCTGCTGGCCCTTTAGACATAAGTTCAGATAGTTTATTTAGTGATATATTCTCTTCTCTTACTAGTTTTGTGTAACACACTGAGAAAGCCGTCTCTATACCAGAAATACCTGGTGCTCCATTCTTTTTATCTTCCTCTGTATGAGGAGCATGATCTGTAGCAATAGCATCCACAAATCCATCCTTAATGGCTTTAATTATAAATTCTATATCTTCCCTCTCTCTAAGTGGAGGATTTACTCTATATTCTTTCTCTCCCATTAGTGCAAGATGATGTGGTGTAACTTCACAAGTAAGCTTAACTCCCTCTTTTTTTGCTTCTATAACATATCCCATAGCTTCTTTTGTACTAACGTGAGCCATATGAAGCTTACATCCTGTAAACTTAGCAAGGGCTATATCTCTCCACGTCATCATATTTTCCGCCATTCTCATATCTACTTTACTCATTTCTGGATTTTCCGCATGGGAAATTACTGTTATTCCCTTCGTTTTTGCCTTTACCATAGCATTCATCATTACCTTATTATCTTCTACACCTTTTCCATCGTCTGAGATAAACTTTACACTCGAACTTATTTTATCTAAGTGACTTAAGTCTTTTCCATCTAAATTTCTTGTTATTGATACTACTTGATGCACATCTGCAAGTCCTATACTTTTTGCTCTCTCTTTCACTTCATTAACTATATCCATATTAGAACAAACAGGATTAGTATTTGCCATAAGATTTACTGTAGTATATCCTCCTCTTACAGCTGCTCTGCTCCCACTTAATATGTCTTCTTTATGAGTAAATCCAGGCTCTCTAAAATGTGCATGTAAATCTATAAAGGATGGCATAAGTACCTTTCCACTTCCATCTATAATAGTGCAATTTTTAGATAAGCGCTTTCCTATTTCATATATTTTGCCTTTACATATATACACATCTCCATAAAAGTCTTGTGACCAATCTACTATTCTTACATTTCTTATTAAAAGTTCCATACTTAGCCACTCTCCTAGATTTCTTTTTTATAAGCTTCATCGCAATACTTGCATCTATATTCTCTTTTTATCTCATCTGCTAGATAAAATTGTTGCGGTATATCTTGCTCAACTGTAGTTATACATCTAGGATTTTTGCATGTCATTATGTTTTCAACTTCCTCTGGAAGATCTAATTTAATCTTCCTCACAGTTTCTCCGTTTTCTATAATACTAATTGTTATATTTGGATCGGTTAATCCTAAAACTGCAAAGTTAACATATATTTTTTTTTCTATTTTTATAATATCTTTTCTACCTGATTTTTTGCTTTGAGCATTCATTATAATTGCCACTTAAAATTCGGCCTTATCTAAACCAAGATAGTTAAATATCTTAATTCCACTGCCTGCTTTTATATGATCAATTACAATACCATTTCTGATACTATCTATATTTAACATTAATCACACACCCCCAAAAGCTTTGATATTAGAGCCATTCTTACGAACATTCCAAATTTTGCTTGCTTAAAGTAGTATGCTCTTGGGTCTGAATCAATTTCGTAAGATATTTCATTAACTCTTGGAAGTGGATGAAGAACTATCATATCCTCTTTTGCCATTTTCATCTTTTCTGTATCAAGTATATAGCTGTCCTTAAGTCTTATATAATCTTCCTCATTGAAGAATCTTTCCTTCTGTACCCTAGTCATATAAAGTATATCTAATTCTTCAATAACTTCTTCTAATCTTTCTACCTCTACGAATTCTATGTTTTTCTTTTTTAATATTTCTTCTTTTATATAATCTGGAATTTTTAATTCATTTGGTGATATTAGTATGAATTTGTTATTTTCATATCTTGATAAAGCTTTAACCAAAGAATGGACGGTCCTTCCGAATTTTAAATCCCCACAAAGACCTATTACATGATTTGAAAACTTACCTTTTACATTTCTAATTGTAAGTAAGTCTGCTAATGTTTGAGTTGGGTGTTGATGTCCACCATCTCCTGCATTTATAACTGGTATATCTGAATTCATGGTAGCTACTCTAGCTGCCCCTTCTTTAGGATGTCTCATAGCTATAATATCAGCATAACATCCAACAGTTTTTATAGTATCTCCTAAGCTTTCACCTTTTGATACTGAACTAGAATTTGAATCTGAGAATCCTAATACCTTTCCACCTAGTCTAAGCATTGCTGCTTCAAAGCTTAATCTTGTTCTTGTACTTGGCTCATAAAACAATGTAGCTAAAAGCTTTCCTTCACAAACCTTTGAGTATTTTTTAGGATTTTCAATGATTTTATCTGCTAAGTTAAATAACTCTTCTAATTCTTCTAATGTGAAATCCATAGGGTCAATTAAATTTCTTCCTGTAAGCATATTTATTCCTCCTTTTTAGCCTCTCTGAACTAATATTAAAGGGTAATAAAAAACGCCTTCACGATTTACGAGAAGGCATAATTATGCATAAACTTATATATACAAAATCATAATATTTAAAATTCTAGCTTTGCACCTAATATCCTTCCCAGTATCTCGTACTGATTTAAAGGCATCATTATTAACTTTTAGGTAATTGTAACACATTTATAATATAAAAGCAATGTATAATTTTAACCTCTTATAATTATTAATATAAATATTTTGCGAAGCAATTTTTTAGTGAATAACTAATAGTGAAAAGTGAATAGTGGAAAGTTGAAAGTTGTATAGTAAAAGTACACACCTAAAACAGTTAAAAATATAGTATAATTTTAACAAATGGAGGTTGTGTACTTATGGCAAGAAAATATACAAGTGATTTTAAAATTCAAGCATGCGAATTAGTGGTAAACGA
>JAYFRK010000403.1:0-4953 GCA_034925975.1 Clostridium sp. | reverse complement strand
AACAAATTTTTTCTGATGAGGCCTGTTTGGGAGGGTGTCTTATTAATGCACCGTTTTTCGTACATTGAGTGCCGTATCATGAGTATATCAAATAAATTGTATTTTTCAATTCATGAATTATACTGTGTAAAAAGATTCCGTCTAGTGCCATATTATCATCCTTTCTAAAGATATAGATAATAACCTTAATTAATATATAAAACAATTAAAGTTTAGATAGAGATTAAAACTCAATCTAAACTAAGTTTCACTTTATAGTATATTAGTTACATTAGAAATAATCAACTTTAATTAGTAACACCACTAATGGCAGATAATAAATAATTGGTTAGACAATAATATTGACTGTGTAATATAATTAAAGTAATATATTTATAACACTTTTAGGAAAAGATTATTGTAATTAGGGGGAATTAATTTGAAATTTACTAAGATGCAAGGTACAGGAAATGATTTCGTAATTTTAGAAGATTTTGATGAAGCACTTAAAGGAAACCAAAATGAATTAGCAAAGAAGCTATGTGATAGACGTTTTGGAATAGGAGCAGATGGAGTTCTTTTTGTTAGAAAAAGCGATACAACAGATGTTAAGATGGATATTGTTAATGCAGATGGCTCCGAGGCAGCTATGTGTGGAAATGGAATAAGATGTTTTGCAAAGTATGTTTATGATGAGAGTATTGTAAAGAGTAATATTATAAAAATTGAAACTGGAGATGGAATAAAAATAGCACATCTAACTCTAGATAACTCAGAAGTTTCTGGAATAACAATTGATATGGGCAATTACTCTCTTGACCCTAAAGATGCTAAGATAAATGTGCAAGAAAAAATAGTAAATAAAAGGATTAATGTCAATGATAAAGAGTATTCTGTAACATCTATGTTAATGGGAGTTCCACATACAGCTATTATGTGTAAACTTGATGATGTAGATGTAACTGAAGGAAAAGCTATAGAAAAATGCGAAATATTTATAGATGGAACAAATGTAAATTTCTGCGAAGTAGTAAATGAAGATACTATTAAGGTTAAAACTTGGGAAAGAGGTGCTGGTCCAACTTTAGCTTGTGGTACTGGTAGCTGTGCTTCTGTTGTTGCTGCAAACTTACTAGGATTTACTAATAGAAAGGTAAGAGTAATAGTGCCTGGTGGAGAGATGTTTATAGAAGTATCTGATAATAGTGTATTTATGACAGGGCCTGCAGTTACTATTTTTAAAGGGGAAATAACTATATAATATATATTTATAACTAATAGAATCTATTCAGTTGAAAAAATTTAATCAACTGAATAGATTTTTTTATTTAATTGATTAAAGAAAAGAAATATGTCAAAAATATAATTATATTATATGTAAAGTAATATAAAATATGTTATTTGATGGTGAAAAATATGCTAAATAAATTAATAAACATTCTAATTAATGAAAAAGTAATCAGCAAAGATGATTGTGAAGATGTAATTTTAGATAAATATAATTTGGGGAAAAGCTTAGAAGAGATGTTTACCTATAATGGACTTATAAGTGAGCCACAATTATGTGAAATCTTAGAAAGAAGATTTAATATAGAAAATATTAATCTAGATAGTGTAATTATAGATGATGATATCTTAAGAATATTACCAAAAGAAACAGTAAAAAAACATTGCTTAATGCCATTTAAACTTGAAAGAAATTTATTGTATGTAGCAATGAGTAATCCATTAAATACAGATGTAATTGAAGAAATTAAATTTATTACTAATAAAGAAATACTGCCTTACTATGATAAAAAAGATAATATATTATGTGCAATTGAAAATTACTATTATAAACGAATGGCAAATGAAGCACTAGAGAATTTAAAAATTGATAATAAACAAACAAAACCTGACAAAGAATCAAATAGCGATATTTTTATTGATGATACTCCAATAATAAAATTAACTGATTCAATTGTAAATCAAGCAATTAATGATAATGCCAGTGATATCCATTTAGATCCTTTTGAGGATGGTGCAATAGTAAGATTTAGAATTGATGGTGTACTAAAAGAAGAGATGGTGATTCCAAATAAAATTTACCCTTCTGTGTGTGCTAGGATAAAAATAAAATCTGGTATGGATATATCTAAAAAGCTGATACCTCAAGATGGGAAAATGGAATATCAAGCTAAAAATGATGATTTGGATTTTAGAGTAGCATCAATACCTACATTATTCGGAGAAAAAATGGTAATAAGAATCTTATATAAACTAAATAGAGAAAGAAATTTAGATAATCTAATAATAAATAAAGATCAAAGAAGACAAGTAAAAAGCATATTAAGGTATAGAAATGGGATTATACTAGTTGCGGGTCCTACTGGTAGTGGTAAAACAACAACACTATGTGCAATGATTAATGAGTTAAATTCTGTTGATAGAAACATAATTTCAATAGAAGATCCAGTTGAATATGTAATTAAAGGTATAAATCAAGTTAATGTTAATAATAAAGCGGGACTTACTTTTGCCAATGGCTTGAGAAACATATTGAGACAAGATCCAGATATTATAATGGTGGGAGAAATTAGAGATGAAGAAACAGCACAGATTGCAGTAAAGGCAGCAATAACTGGACATTTAGTTTTATCCACAGTTCACACTAACAATGCTTTTGGTGCCATATTAAGATTAATTGATATGAATGTACCTAATTACCTAGTAGCAGATTCTTTAATAGCTGTAATAGCTCAGAGGTTAGTCAGAAAAATATGTCCACTTTGTAAAAAAGAATATTATCCTTCAGAAGATGAGATAAACATTTTACACTTAAATAGTTCAGATAGACTTTATAGAGGAGAAGGATGTAAAAACTGTAATAAAACAGGATATAAAGGCAGAGTAGCTGTATTAGAGATTTTAGGCATAGATAATGTTCATAGAGAAATTATGAAAAACAAGAATTCTTCAGGTAATTTAAAAAGTTATAGTATTGAAAAGGGTATGGTTACTCTAAGTAATAGCTGTAGAGAATTGGTGATAGATGGGGTTACAAGTGGAGAGGAAATGATGAGGGTATATTATGAAGGCTTATAAATATGAAGCTGTAGATTTAAAAGGCAATATTGTTAAAGGCAAATATTTAGTGGAAAGTGAAAGTCAGCTTATATATACAATAAGTGAAAAGGGTCTATATTTGATGAATTATAAGCCTTGCAAAACACAGTTATTAGGAAGTTTTATATTCAAGGTTAATTATAAGGATATATCATTAATTTGTAAGCAATTTTCAGAGGTATTAAAATGTGGAATGAGCGTGCCAGAAGGATTAAATATTATTATCAACAATAAAATTAAACCACCATTAAAAAATAGTTTATATGTAATAAGAAATGATGTAGAAAAAGGAATAAGTATCTACGATAGCATTATTAAATTTCAAAACATATATCCTAAATTTATGATAGAGATGGTAGCAGTAGGCGAAGAAAGTGGAAATTTAGAAGGCGTATTTAGAAATCTTTCAAAGTATTACATGAGGCAATATAAAATTCATAAAAAAATAAAATCTGCAGCTATGTATCCTATAACAGTTCTAATAACAGCTATAATATTCTCAATTTTCGTTATTACAAGTATAATACCAAACTTTATTATGGAAATTAGTGAACCTGGTTCAGAATTACCTAGTAGCGTGAAAAGACTGTTAAATGCCAGTAATTTTATTTCTTCTATAAAATTTAAAATTTTTGTTTTGGGTATAATGCTTATTTCATTTTTTATCATATATAGAGGATTTCATAGAAGATTATTAGACAATTTTAAATATAAAGTTCCAGTGATTAAAGAATTTTTTAAGGAAATATATGAAATTAAATTTGCAAATAGCCTAAATTTACTTATAAGCAGTGGCATACCAATTGTTAATTCTACAGAAATTATTAAAAATAGCACGGATGATCTCTATATTCAAGATAAAATAATGAGTATTATTTTAAATATAAAAGAAGGAGAAAGTCTATCAAAGTCTTTAGAAAATAGTAAACTTTTTAATACTATGTTTATATCCGTAGTAGCCTTAGGAGAGTAAACAGGAAGCTTAGAAGAAATGTTAAGTATAATATCAGAAATCTATGAAGAAAATTTAAATGAATCAGTAGATAGGATATCAACTTTTATAGAACCGTTAATGATTGTAATAGTTGCCATTATAGTTACAGCATTAATTGTAAATATTTTAATGCCAATAATAGATTCTATGGATTCTATAGGTTTAATTTTAGGATTTTAACTAAATTTTATAGGAGGGAAAAGTTTGAAAAGTAAAATAGGTAAAAGTAAAGGATTTACTTTAATAGAGTTAATAGTAGTTATGGCCGTAATACTAGTTATATCAAGTTTATTAATACCAAGATTTAATGGATATAGAAATAAAGCACAAAGCTTAAAAGTTATAGATACTGGAAGACAAATATATTTAGCAGCAGTAGAAAGTTATACAGAAGGAAATGGAGAATTTAGTAAAGATGGAATCTTGAAAGCTACGAAGGATTTACTTGGTATAGATGAATTAGAAGTAGATAGTAAAGCAAACAACATAAGCATAGGTTACAAAGTTGACAATAAGCAATATTCAGTTAATTTTAATGAACTTGATAATGGATTTATTATAAAAGACAGTTCTGATAAGCAAATATATCCTCCTGCTAATAGTAAGCAGGCATCTACTATTGAATAACTTAGCCTAAAAGCATAGTGATGAAATGACATTAGAAGAAAATAAAATGTTTTGAAAGGTATAAGCCTATTTATGAAGTACAAAAATCATAGGGGAATTACTTTAATAGAATTAGTTATTTCGTTAAGTATAATATTTTCTATAATAAGCATTTGTTCAATAAATTTAATTAAGGTAAATAAAAGTTTTATGAACAATGCAAGTGTAGATTTTTTTAACAACTATATGTTACAAATTATAGGCAATTC
>JAYFRK010000027.1:0-3514 GCA_034925975.1 Clostridium sp. | reverse complement strand
ATAATTTCTAGGGTACCTTTTGGAGGAGGATGTGTAAATGATACTATTTCACATCTTGCAACACCTTATTTGCCTTTTGGAGGGGTGGGAGCTTCAGGAATAGGTGGATACCATGGTAAACATAGCTTTGATACCTTTTCTCATAAAAAGAGTATATTAAAAAAGACAACAAAATGGAGCATGAACTTTATCTATCCTCCTTATGATAAAAAGAAATTATCTCTACTAAAAAAATTTTTAAAGTAAAGCTGATTTAAAACAGAGCACAAGATTATTCCGTTGATTAGATAAAAGTAAGTATTTACCTGGAAACAGAGAGTTTCCAGGTATTTTTTTGCCAAAATGCAGATATCCCCATATCACACTTATAAACTTAAACACATATATTGAATTAGAAAAGTTAGTGTCAGCTAAAATGCTTAGGAACAGTTAAATGTTTCATTTGATACTTAACAATTCATAGAGAGCCAAAACTCCTTTGAATTAAGGTTTAATTTATCTAATGACTACCATCCGTAGATAAGGGCTTCTAAGCTTCAGTTGGAGAAAAAAACTCCACCTGAAACCAAGAATCCTCTTTAGATAAAACTAAGTTGCTAAATAAAATTGTATGCTAAAGGGGGATAAAAAAATGGAGAAGGAATTGGGAATTAGAGGATTAGATATTAACAATAGAGCAATAACTAAAAGTACTAACAGTACTAAAGTTGCTAATAGATTTAAAACATTATTGAAATACTTAGGTCCAGCTTTTGTAGTAAGTGTTGCATATATTGACCCAGGTAACTTTGCTACAAATATTACAGGAGGATCAGTTTTTAATTACAATCTTTTATGGGTAATACTTTGGAGTAATTTAATGGCTATATTTCTTCAGACTCTTTCTGCTAAACTTGGCATTGCAACTGGATATAACTTATCTCAAATGTGTGGAAAAGTATTTACAAAGAGGACAAACTGGTTTCTGTGGAGTATATCTTGTGTAACTGCAATGGCTACTACTCTCGCAGAATTTCTAGGAGGAGCTTTAGGATTATATTTATTATTTGGTATTCCACTTGTATATGCTGGAATCATTACTGTGGCACTAACATTTATTATTATCAATATGCAAAAATATGGACAAAGAGTAGTTGAAGTAGTCATTACTCTACTTGTAGCTGTCATATCTATTGCATATACAGTTGAAATATTCCTTGCAAAACCTCATTGGACATCTGTTGGTATTCATACATTAGTGCCATCTATTCCTAATTCCAATGCTGTATTAGTAGCAGTAGGAATGCTTGGAGCAACAGTTATGCCTCATGTTATATATTTACACTCTCAATTAGTTCAATCGCGAAATCAGGATGCTTCAGAAAAAGAGAAAAGAAAACACTTAAAGATGGAAAAAATAGATATAACTATTGCTATGAACATTGCATTTCTAGTAAATGCTGCTATGGTAATTGTGTCTGCAGCAGTGTTTTTTAAGCAGGGAATAGTAGTAGATACTATAGAGCAAGCTCATAGATCTTTAGATCCGCTACTTGGAGCTCTTTCTAGTGGAGCTTTTGGAATAGCACTTTTAGCTTCAGGGTTATCATCATCTGCTGTAGGAGCTATGGCAGGAGAAAGTCTTATGGATGGATTCGTAAATTTAAAGATCAATGTTAATTTAAAAAGAATTATAACTATGGCACCTGGAATGATTATTATATGTCTAGGGGTTAACCCTATGAAAGCACTATTATTGAGCCAAGTTGTATTAAGTTTTGCCTTACCAGCAGCTATAATACCTCTTATGATAATAAGTAATCGTAAGGATATTATGGGGAGTTTTGTGAACAAGCTTCCCACAAAAGTTATTGGATGGATTATAACATCAATAATAATTGTTTTAAATGCAATACTTTTATTTTTAACCTTTGTCTCATGAGTAACTTTTAAATTCATCCAGATGGAGTAAAAGCTTCATCTGGATAAATTTAAATTAGTTAACTATTTTTTAGTGTAAAAATCTACTGCAAATTAAAAAATTTGAAAGTATATGTAAGTAAGGGTATAATTATTTTGTACAAATTTTAGATAATATGTAGAAAAAGGTGAGGAATGAATGTTTTTTGATTTATTTGTAAATGTTTTTGCAATTGCAGCATTTTTACTGATAACAGGACAATTGTTTAAAAACTATCCCTTAGGAAATAAGTTACACGCTAAAAAACAAGTAGTATTTGGAGTAATTTATGGATTACTAGGAATAATACTTATGATATATACAATCCATGCTACAAGTACTGTTATCTTAGATCTTAGAAATATTGCCATAATAATTTCAGCAGTTTTAGGAGGACCTATTTCATCTATAATTACAGCTATCTTTATAGCTATTTATAGAATATTGTCTTTTGATATAAATAATGCTTCTATTGTAGCTGTTTTTTTGGCATTAACTATGGGAATTGGATGTGCAGGTATTTCATCAATTAATGCATCAAGATTAAAAAAATATATTGTTATGACAATATTTACTTCGTCTATTTTAATTGTATCTATTAGCTCATTAATAGAGGATAGTAATAAAATATTTGATATAATGATATATCTAATTCCTATTCTCTTCTTTACTATACTCCTTTGTTACTTTGCCATGGAATACATAATTTCTTTTAGCAATAATTTTAGGCAAATGGATTACTATAGAATGATGTCTGATAATTTAACAGATATGATTTCGGCACATAAGCCGGATAGTAAATACCTATATATTTCTCCATTTTCAAGTGAAACATTTGGACATACAAAAGAAGAATTGATGCTATCTAATCCTTATGAATATATACATGCTGATGATATTGAAAATGTAAGGAGAATTCATAATATTGTACTTAATAATGACGGTATTTTTAATATGATATATAGAGTTAGAAAAAAAGATAACAGCTTTATATGGGTTGAGACGTCTTTGATGAGAATAAAAAATAAGAGTGGAGTAATTGAAGAAATTATATGTGTAACTAGAGATATTAGCCATCATAAACAAATAGAAAAGGAACTTATAGAATCTAATAATAGTATTAAAGATATACTAGAAAGTATACAAGATGCTTTTTTTGCCCTTGATAAAGAATGGAAATTTACTTATGTAAATAGAGAATCAGAAAAATTATTGGAAAAGAGTAAAGAAGAACTAATTGGGAAACCTATAGGAGACATTTTCCATGAAGGATCCCAAAAACCTTTTTATAATCAGTATAATAAAGTAATTAAAGAACATAAGCCAACTTATTTTGAAGAATTTTATGAACCTCTAAATAAATGGTTTAGTGTTAGTGCTTATCCTAAACATGATGGAATATCTGTATATTTTAGAGATATAACGCAAAGTAAGCAAATGGAACAAGAATTAAATGCTACTAATGCTCTTTTTAAGGCTATTTTTGATAATGCTGGTTTTGGAATTTCATTAAAGGATATTAACGGTAAAAAAGTACTTACCAACAAAACATATTTGAATATGCTAGGATACTGT
>JAYFRK010000349.1:0-2095 GCA_034925975.1 Clostridium sp. | reverse complement strand
AAGCAACGGGAATTATGAAAGTAAATTAGTAATCAATGCTGCAGGACTATTTGCAGATGATTTAAATAATATGATTAGCAAAAACAAGATTAATATAATAGCAAGAAAAGGAGAGTATTGCCTATTTGATAAGGTGGCAGGGGGAATGGTTACAAGAACTCTATTCCAGCTTCCAACTAACCTTGGAAAAGGAGTTTTAGTTACACCTACTGTAGATGGAAACCTTCTTATAGGACCAAATGCTTTAGATATAGAAGATAAAATGGACTTAAGCACTACCCAAGAAGGAATAGATGAGATATTAAGTAAGTCAAAGAAGACATTAAAAGAAGTTCCAATGAGACAAATTATAACTTCATTCTCCGGATTAAGATCCCACAGTACTGGAGATGACTTTATAATAGGAGAGGCTGAGGATGCGAAAGGATTTATAAATGTGGCTGGAATTGAGTCACCAGGACTATCAAGTGCTCCAGCTATTGCAGAAATGGTTGAAGGTATAGTAGTAGAGAAACTTTCTCCAGCTAAAAATATGGAGTTTAACCCAATAAGACATGGGATTCCTAAATTCAGAGAAATGGATAATGAAGAGAGAAAACAGCTTATAGATAAAGATTCATCCTATGGAAAAATAATATGCAGATGTGAAACTGTTACAGAAGGTGAAATAATAAATTCTATAAGAAGACCTCTTGGAGCTAGAGACTTAGATGGAGTTAAGAGAAGAACAAGAGCTGGTATGGGAAGATGCCAAGCTGGATTTTGTTCTACAAAGATAGTTGCTATTTTATCAAGGGAATTAAACGTTCCTGAGACAGAAATAACTAAGTTTGGCGGAAAGTCTAATATATTAATAGGAAAAAATAAGGAAATCTAGTGAATAGCATTATCTATTAAGATTTGGAGGATTGGGAAATGAGAGAATATGATATAGTAATAATCGGTGGTGGCCCAGCTGGACTTGCAGCAGCTATAGGAGCTAGAGAAGAAGGAGTAGAAAATATTCTTATACTAGAAAGAGATAATTGTCTTGGTGGAATACTTAACCAATGTATCCATAATGGATTCGGACTTCATACTTTTAAAGAAGAGCTTACAGGACCAGAATATGCGGAGAGATTTATAAAAAAAGCAGAGGAAATGCAAATACCATTTAAGTTAAATACTATGGTAATAGATATAAATGAAAATAAAGAGATAGTGGCAATTAATGAAGAGGATGGGATATTAGAAATAAAGGCTAAAGCCATAATTCTTGCTATGGGATGTCGTGAAAGACCAAGAGGAGCTATAAACATTCCAGGAAGCAGATGTGCTGGAATATATTCAGCAGGAGCAGCACAAAAGTTTGTTAATATAGACGGATACATGCCAGGTAAAGAGGTAGTTATACTTGGTTCCGGAGATATTGGTCTTATAATGGCAAGAAGAATGACCCTTGAAGGAGCTAAGGTTAAGGCTGTAGTTGAACTTATGCCATATTCTGGAGGACTTAAAAGAAATATTGTACAATGTCTAGATGACTTTGGGATACCTCTAAAGCTTTCACACACTATAACTAATATAAATGGGAAGGATAGAGTTGAAGGAGTTACAATAGCTAAAGTTGATGAAAATAGAAAGCCTATAAAGGGAACAGAGGAATATATAACATGTGACACATTGTTACTATCAGTGGGGCTTGTACCAGAAAATGAATTGTCAAATAAAGCTAATGTTAATCTATCACAGATTACTGGAGGGCCTGAAGTAAATGAAAGCCTTCAAACAAATGTTAGTGGTATATTTGCCTGTGGAAATGTACTCCATGTACATGACTTAGTAGACTATGTTACAGTTGAAAGTATAAATGCAGGAAAGAATGCTGCAAGATATGTGAAGGGTGAAAGCTTCAATGAAAAAGGAATAGAATTAGCAGGAACAGAGGGAGTAAGATATACAGTTCCTAAGTATATAAATCCTAAAAATATTGACAAAGCTGTAGAAGTGAGATTTAGAGTTGGAGATGTATATAAAGATAGCTATATTTCTGTCTATTTTGATGATGTAAGAGAACTTCACACAAAGAAGAGAATACTTACTCCAGGTGAAATGG
>JAYFRK010000264.1:0-3123 GCA_034925975.1 Clostridium sp. | reverse complement strand
TCATGACTTCCCCTTAAATTATCTTATATGGATCCTTTAAGCTTTCTGATATAATAACAGTATTATCATATCCTAATTCCATTATTTTGTCCTGCAAGACTTTTCCCATCAACTTAAATACTGGCCATTCTGTTCCGAAGTGTCCTGCATCAATTATTCCAATTCCATCTTCTGAATAATCGCTAACATAGTGATAAGTAGTATCCCCTGTTATAATGCAATCTGCTCCCATATTCTTTGCCAGTGAAAAATAATCTTGCCCGCTGCCATTTACTACAGCAACTTTACTTATTCCCATTAAATCTTCTCCAGCATATCTTAGATATGGAATATTCAATGTTTCTTTAACTTTATTACATAAACTTATTAATGTAACAGGCTCATTTAAAGCAGCAATTCTTCCAATGCCACTTTTATTTTCTTTAGAATTTCTATTAGGTGAAAGTTCCATAGTTATATAATCATTAAACCCTAACATCTTCATTAATATTTCATTTATTCCGTCTTCAGCTGCATCCAAATTTGTATGTGCTGAATATAAATTTATATCATTTTTAATGAGTTCATTTATCTTCCTTCCACTAAGAGTTTCATAAGTAATGGAGGAAGGTTTTATAAATAGTAATGGATGATGAGTAAAAATTAAATTACAACCTTTTTCTGATGCTTCTCTTATAACATCAAGAGTACAATCCAATGCTAAAAGTATAGAGGTGATTTCTTTGTTTAAATCACCTACCATTAACCCAACATTATCATAGCTCTCTTTAAGATTTACTGGAGCCATTTTTTCCACTATATTTTTTATATCTTTAACCTTTAAAGACATTTTAATATTTCCTCCAACTTTTTAATTTTTTCATTTAATTCAGCTTTTCTATTATCCGCTAGTTCTGTATCCTCTGATATGTATCCTAATATGTTACTATATTTTTCTATTTTATAATTTATATAATCTTTAATTAGAGGATGCTTTTTTTCAATTAGCTTCTTACTAATCTCATAGTATATGCTATCTACAACTTGAATATTAGTACCATATTTTACCTTTATTATTTCATAATACTTACCTTCATCTAAGCAAAGTTCTTCATCTAATATACTATATCCACTTTTATAAAGATATTCTCTTAGTATGTCAGGATTTTGCACTGGCTGCAAAATTAGAAATTTAAGGCTTTTAAAAACATCCTTCTTTTCTTCTATAATATCCCTAATTAAGTTTCCGCCCATTCCGGCAATAATAGCTCCATCGACTTCAAAAGGCTCAATAGTTGTGAATCCTGGACCTAATCTACAGGATATAACTCTATCTAATTTTTCTCTAATTATATTATCTTTTGCTCTTTCTACTGGTCCTCTATTAATGTCTGAAGCAATAGCTTCTTTACATACTCCATTTTGTATTAAGAAAATTGGAAGATATCCATGATCAGTTCCTATATCAGCAATTTTATCACATTTATCTACTAATGATGCTATTGTTTTTAATCTAGTACTTATATTCATTGCTTGTCTCCTAGAGTATAAAATTTAAAATTGTTTTTATCTGCATTACAAAAAATACAATTGATATTATTAATGATGCGTATATGTATCTATTAGCACTCTTTCTATCATATTTTGCATGAAAATGAGCTGCATAATACATACAAAACAAAATAGCCATATTTAAAACACCATATGTAGTCTGTTTAAATGCAAATTGCTTGCCTGTCCCCATTCTTACCGGCTGGAATTTAGCATCAAAGCTTAATGGCATTTCATTTGGAATAAGATTTTTTATGTATAAAAATAGTGGAGTAATGGTAAATAAAACAATAATTACACTAACAATTATAAAAGGAATCATAAAATCCTTTTCTTTATGTAGATTTATTTCTTTTTTATTTAAATATTCCCATTCTATCGGGCTTATGTTTTTCGATTTTAAAACCTTTGTAAAATTTTCAATAGACTCTGGTGAAATTGCATAATTTATGTCTCGAGTTTTCAAATATACGACATCATTTTTTGAAGTAACAAACATACGTGTAGTCCCAATCTTCTCTAATACGTACCTTCCGAATGCAAATTTATCTTTTCCCACTCCTGATAGCTTAACTCCATTTATTATTCCTCTAGATGTTTTATAACCTTCTATATCACTAAATGGAATTTTAACTTTTTTCAATCCCCAAATACCTACAATATACAAGTTTTCTTCATCAATTGTATATCTTATGGATATAGATAATAAAAAATAGTAGATTCCGTAAATATTAAATACTACTAAGAAAATTCTAATTAAAGACAAAGTCATATATAAATCAATAAAACTACTTAGAAAAAACACTGCAAAGTCTATAAATATCATTGAAAGAAGTATTACAGAAGGACTTATGCCTTTTTCAAATTTACAAAACTCCATTTTATCACCCTCTTTTTTAGATATTATATCATAAAAAAAGAGTAAAGTTAAACTTTACTCCTATTTTTATGCCTTTTATACTAGTCTAAATAATCTTTAAGCTTTTTACTTCTACTTGGGTGTCTTAGCTTTCTTAATGCCTTTGCTTCTATTTGTCTTATTCTTTCTCTTGTTACATTAAATTCTTTACCCACTTCTTCAAGAGTCCTAGCTCTTCCATCATCAAGACCAAATCTCAATCTTAAAACTTTCTCTTCTCTAGGTGTTAGAGTATCAAGTACATTTATAAGTTGTTCTTTTAACATTGTAAAAGCTGCAGCTTCTGCTGGTGATGGTGCCTCATCATCAGGGATAAAATCTCCTAAATTGCTGTCTTCTTCTTCCCCTATTGGTGTCTCTAAGGAAACTGGTTCCTGTGCTATCTTCATAATTTCCCTTACTTTATCCACTGGCATTTCCATGATTTCAGCTATTTCTTCTGGTTGAGGTTCGCGACCTAACTCTTGAAGAAGTTGTCTTGAAACTCTTATAAGTTTATTTATTGTTTCTACCATATGAACAGGTATTCTTATAGTTCTAGCCTGATCTGCAATAGCTCTTGTAATCGCTTGTCTTATCCACCATGTAGCATAAGTACTGAATTTATAACCTTTTCTATAGTCAAATTTCTCTACTGCCTTTATTAATCCTAAGTTTCCTTCTTGAATAAGATC
>JAYFRK010000494.1:0-1997 GCA_034925975.1 Clostridium sp. | reverse complement strand
ATAGTTAAAACTGTGTCATCTGGCTGTGGATGCGGTGGCGGAATTAGAAAAAGTATATTCATTGAACTTTCCCAAAACTTTAATAATATTAATAACAACTACATAGAATTTACATACCAAGATATAAAGGTTTATATAAGTAAAGGATTAAAAATAGAAGATAATGCTAAAATTTATCTAAAAAGCTCTATCCCACTTATTGGACCTGTCTTTGGAACTAAAGGTATGTCAATTATCTAGTGTATGTATTTATGAAATATTATAAAATAACTGAAGGCATGTAGTAGTTATACATGCCTTCAGTTATTATTTATTCTTGTTCTTCTAATTTATAAACCTTTTTTGCTATGTCCATATAAAGAATCCCATCTAAATGATCAGTTTCATGACATATAGCCCTTGCCATAAGTCCAGCAGCTTCATACTGAATTAAGTTTCCCTTTTCATTCATCCCTGAAACTATAACTCTCTTAGGACGAACTACTAATCCCTCATATCCTGGATAGCTTAAACATCCTTCTGCATCTTCGATTTTTCCAATTTTTTTAATTATTTTAGGGTTTAATAATATTAAAGGCTCACTGCCATTTCTTAGATCTATTATAAAGGCTCTTTTCAATACACCTATTTGAGGTGCAGCAAGTCCAACTCCATCACCTGCATAAAGGGTATCTTTTAAGTCTTTAATTAATTGTACAACTTCCTTGTCTATATTTATAATTCTTTGACTTTTTCTTTTTAATAACTCATTGCCAGCTTCTAAAATTTCTCTAACCGCCATTGTTGATCCTCCTTATAAAAATAATACTATTATGTTCAATATAAATTATACAAATTTAAATCCTCTTTATCCACTGAAATTTTATTAGTATTTTGTATTACTAACTTTATGGAAAGTTTTAAATGAATGTAAAAATCAACGTTCATTTAAAATATAGCCTAATAAATAAAACTCTGATGTTACAAATAAAAAGGGATAATCAATATTGTTTTTCAATACTGATTATCCCTTTTTTAAGCCATAGCTCCAGCAGCAGTTGAACTAGCTGGTGCATTTTCTTTTTCAAGCATACTTTTAACTTTCATAAGTCTTGTTAATGCACTTCTTTCATTTTCCTCAAGCTTCATTTGAATGTATTTAATTGTCTCTTGAAGTTGTGGAATTGTCATGTATTCAAGAGCATTAACTCTTCTTCTTGTTTTTTCAATTTCATCGGCCATAAGTTGACAAGACTTCTCTACTTCCGCTAGCTCCAATAGCTTTGGTAATATTCCATATAGCTTTTCTATAGCGCCATCTAGCTCTGCAGAAGTATTAGCAAAGCCATAAGGGTATATACTTCCATCATCCCCTTCTAGCTGCCTTTTAAACTCCATTTCTGGAACATTTACACTCATAATATTTTTAGTTTTTATGTTAACCGAAATATGTTCTTTAGGGTAAGCTATAGCTTCCTCTAGCAATTCAGAAGACATAAGTGCTCTTGCCATAACAAATTCTTTAAATGAAGCTCCTAATTGTTCTTCTACGCTTTTTCTAAGCTCATTATTGTATTTTACAAGGTCTATAAATCTTCTCATGAGCTCATCCTGCTTATCTTTTAAGAGTTTATGACCTCTTGTAGCAGTTGTTAATCTCTTCTTTAACCTTGTAAGTTCCATTCTGGTTGGATTTACATTCAACCTAGCCATGGCTATTCACCTTCTTTTTGGTCAAGATATTTCTCTAGATATTCATCTCTAATTCTCTTAAGTTCTGTTCTTGGAAGAATCTTAAGGAGTTTCCACCCTAAACTTAAAGTTTCTTCTATACTTCTATTAGTATTGAATCCCTGAGATACATATTCTTTTTCAAAAGCATCTGCAAATTTAGCATAAGCTCTGTCAACTTCAGATAGTGCTGATTCACCTAGGATAACTGCAAGTTCTTTTGCCTGTTTACCTTGTGCATATCCAGCAAATAATTGGTTCATTGTATCTGCATGATCTTCTCTAGT
>JAYFRK010000152.1:0-10656 GCA_034925975.1 Clostridium sp. | reverse complement strand
TGTGATACTTTAGGAGCTATTCTAGCTTTAACAGCTTTAATAGTATTTAATGGATTCAATATAGTGAGTTTAAAGCTTCTGTTAATTATCCTATTTATTTGGATTACAAATCCTACTGCTACTCATTTAATTGCGAAAACTAGGTATGAGCAGGAATGTGGGTTAATAGATGATAAGGAGATGAATAGGAATGAAGGCTTTTAGCATAATTATGATTTTGTTTTTAATAGGTTCCTCCGTTGCTGTATCTGTAATAAAAAACATTTTGGGAGCTATTATTGTATTTATGGTATATAGCCTCGTAATGGCTATTCTTTGGCAGCAGTTGAATGCTCCAGATGTTGCGATAACAGAGGCTGCTGTTGGAGCAGGAATTACAACTCTTTTATTTATGCTGACACTAAAAAGAGTAAAAGGAGCTAAAAAATGAAAAAGTTAATTGCGTTCATACTTACAATTAGTTTAAGTTTAATACTACTTTTAGGACTTAATGATCTTCCTAAGTTTGGGAGTGCAGACAGTCCTTCAAATAATGAAGTAACTAAGTATTATATAGAAAATTCAGTGAGAGATACTGGAGCTACAAACATTGTTACTGGAATTATATTAGATTATAGAGCTTTTGACACATTTGTGGAAGCGAGTGTTCTATTTACGGCATCTATTATAGTAATAATGCTTTTAAAAGAGGATAGAAAGAAAATAGATTAGGCGTTAGTTAGGAGCAGTTATATGAAAAATGTAATTTTAAGAGAAGTGAGCAAAGTTATAATTCCATTCATACAAATCTTTGGAATATATGTTATTTTCAATGGACATTTAAGTCCTGGAGGTGGATTTGCTGGAGGAACAATTATTGGAGCTAGTTTCATATTATTCAGGATTGTATATGGTAAAGAAAAAACTCAAGAGAAATTAAGATATAAATATTTAGTTAGCGTATTAAGTTTTTCAATAATCATGTATGGAGTATTAAAGGGGTATAGTTTTATATCTGGAGGCAGTCATCTTAATTTACCGCAGCCACCCCTAGGCACTCCGGGAAAAATATTAAGTGGAGGATTTTTACTGCCATTAAATATATTAGTTGGAACTATCGTAGCTATAACAATGTACTTTTTTTATAGTCTATTTGATGAAGGAGAAATATAAATGGAAGCAATACTTACAAACTATTATGAAGCTGGAGCTATAATTCTATTTGGTGTAGGGTTTGCTACACTCTTACTACATAGTAATCTAATAAAAAAAATTATTGGACTTAATATTATGGATACAGCTGTATTTTTGTTTTTTATTGCAAAGGGATATATTGAAAACAGAGAAGCACCTATAATTGTTGGAGCTTATAAAGGAGTTAATGCATATATAAATCCAGTGCCTACAGCATTAATGCTAACAGGAATCGTTGTAGCAGTAAGTACAACAGCATTTGCGCTTGCTCTCACAATAAAGGTTAATGAAAAGTATGGAACAATTGAATTAGATGAAATTATGAAAATGAAGGGGGATTAATCTATTGATTACTAAGAGTTTTCCATTACTGATTATACTTATTTTATTTATTTCTTCTTTTATTATGCTAGTTATAAAAAAGAATAAAATTATAAAAACTATGAGCTTAGTATCTATGTTTGCATGCTTTATCTTATCAATAATAACTGCTATATATGTTATAAAGGAAGGGAAATTTTATTATAACGTAGGACATTTTAGTCCACCTATGGGAATTGAATTTTATATTGGAAATATTGAAGTAGTAATGGGAGTTCTCTTCACTTTTGTGGCTTTGATGATTATTTGGTATTCAGTTTATAACATTGATAGGGACATAAAAGAAAATAAGATTCCTTTATATTACCTACTAATAAATATTTTAATAGGTTCACTTTTAGGAATTGTTTATACTAATGATTTTTTCAATGCTTTTGTGTTTATAGAAATATCTACCTTAGCTTCATGTGGGATTATTGTAGTAAAAGATAAAAAAGACAATATAAAAGCTACGTTAAAGTACTTAATTATGAGCTGCCTTGGATCTGGGCTTGTCTTAATGGGAATAGCCTTTATATATTCTATGACAGGTCAGCTTAATATAACTTTTGTACACAATGAATTGATTAAGGTATATGCAGATTATCCAAAAGCTATATTAATAACCTTAGGACTTTTCACTATTGGACTTGGAGTAAAAAGTGCTATGTTTCCGTTGCATAATTGGTTACCAGATGCCCACTCAAGTGCGCCAACTTCATCTAGTGCCATATTATCATCACTAGTTCTAAAAGCTTTCGTATTGCTTCTAATTAAAGTTTTATATAGAGCTTTTGGATTTGAAATTGTAAGACAGTTTCCAGTACTAAATATAATTTTAGTGCTTGGAGGTGCAGGAATGATCATAGGATCTGTTTTGGCTATATTCCAGAAGAAGATAAAAAGAATTATAGCCTATTCAAGTGTAGCTCAGATGGGATACATTTTTCTTGGAATTGGTATGGGCACTGAGCTAGGAGTTGCTGTAGCAGTCTTTCACATAATAGGCCATGCTGTAACAAAATCTGCCCTATTCCTATCAGTGGGGGCTATGATAGAAGAAACAGGACATAAAGAGATTGATAAATTAAGAGGTATAGGTAAGGAAATGCCTTTTACAACTGGATTATTTTTAATGGGAGCTTTATCTATGATTGGCATACCTGTACTTCCAGGATTTGTTAGCAAGTGGAATTTGGCTTTAGCAAGTATTGAGATAAACCAATTAGTCTTAATTATTATTATATTAGGAAGTAGTTTATTGAATGCTGTGTACTATTTCCCTATAGTTATAAATGGGTTTTTCGGAGAAGAAAACTTAAAAGGCAAAGTTTATAAGTCTAAAGCTAAGCCTATAAAAGAGATACTTCCTATTTTAATTTTAATACTAGCTATGATTGGTACTGGGTTCAATTCAAGTAAAATAATAGGGCTAATTAAGATGGGAATACTTTAGGAGGTAGGACATATTGAATAATCTGATTTTGATACCGATTTTTTTCCCTGTTATTCTGGCAGTTATAATTCCTATTATGAAATTTAAAGAAAAAGAAAGAAATGTTTTTGCAGCCGTTGGGGTTATAGCTAACTTTATTATTGTAATGGCAATATTTTATGTTATAGGTGAGGGTGAGGTTCATCTATACACACTTAATGAGTTTATAGATATTTATTTTAAAATAGATAAACTAGGAATTATGTTTATATCTTTAGTGTCTACACTATGGGTATTTACAACATTTTATTCTATGGAATATATGAAGCATGAGGGAAAAGAAAATAAGTTTTTTGCATTTTTTATATTAACCTTGGGAATTACAATAGGTATAGGATTTTCAGGAAATCTATTTACATTATATATTTTTTATGAGCTATTAACGCTGGCTACTTTTCCTTTGGTTATACATACAGGAACAAAGGAAGCTCTAAATAGCGGCAAGAAGTATTTGGCTTATTCTTTTGGAGGAGCTACTCTTATTTTACTTGGTATGATATTGCTATTTAGTATAACAAATAATTTAGATTTTCAGCCTCATGGAGTTATAGGAAACATACCAAGTGGAAGTTTAAATTTATACTTAGGAATATTCATAAGTATGTTTATTGGATTTGGTGTAAAGGCAGCACTTGTACCTTTTCATTCATGGCTTCCTTCAGCAATGGTAGCACCTACGCCAGTTAGCGCTTTGCTGCATGCAGTAGCGGTAGTTAAGTCTGGAGTATTTTCACTTATTAGAATGTGTTATTACATCTTTGGAGTAGATGCTTTAAGGGAGACTAAAGGAAATGTATATATGAGCGTTTTAATAGTAATAACAATACTTCTAGGATCTTTATTAGCTTTGCATCAAGAAAACTTAAAAAAGAGATTGGCTTATTCAACTGTGAGTCAATTAGGATATATATTGCTTGGAATTGTATTGCTGAATGAAAATGCTTTTATTGGAGCGCTCCTTCATTTAATTAATCATGCTGTAATAAAAATAACTTTATTCTTTGTTGTTGGTGCAATTATGTATACAACAGGAAAGAAAAATATTAGTGAAATAAGGGGTATAGGCAAGAGAATGCCAACTGCTATGTGGTGTTTTACTATTGCTTCAATATCACTTATTGGAATTCCACCTACAAATGGATTTGTAAGTAAATGGTTTTTAGCTCAAGGAGGGTTAAATGAAGGCAGGATTATATTTCCCGTGGCATTACTATTAAGCGCTGTACTAACAGCTTTATATCTTATTCCAGTAGTAACAACAGCGTTTTTTAGAAAAGCTGAAGAAGGAGAAGTTACAGTTGAAGAGCCACCAAAGAAAATGCTTATTCCAATTATCATAATAACTGTAGTTATTGTTATTCTAGGGCTATTTCCTAATCCAGTAATTTCTTTTGTACAAGAAATTGCAAGAGAAGTAATGTAAAGGAGGGTGAGTGTTTTGAATCCAAA
The DNA here is from genome assembly GCA_034925975.1 of Clostridium sp. GTDB lineage: Bacteria > Bacillota > Clostridia > Clostridiales > Clostridiaceae > Clostridium_H. The sequence goes on along the minus strand of JAYFRK010000152.1, from coordinate 6,179 downwards.
TAATATGTTAGTTTTTATTATGATTTTTCCACTAATAGGTTCTTTTGTTGGATTTCTTTTAGGGAAAAAGAATGAGAAAGCCAGAGATGTTTTTAATATAATTATGACTGGAGTTACTTTTTTGGGAGTGATGCTTTTATATAGATATGTTAAGACAAATACTATAGAAGTTTCTATACCATATATTATGGGAACAGGTCTTCATTTGAAGCTTAATATGTTTCGCTATATTTTTATATGGCTTACATCATTTGTATGGGTGCTTACTACAGTGTACTCTACTCAATATCTTATAAGCTATAAAAATAGAAATAGATACTATCTATTCTTCATGCTCACCCTATGGAGTACTATAGGAGTTTTTGTATCAGAAAACTTTTTAAATTTATTTACATTCTTTGAGATAATGTCGCTTACATCCTATGCATTAATTATACATGATGAAGATGATTATTCTCATGAAGCTGGAGATACCTATATTGTTATGGCTATTACCGGTGGATTAATTTTGCTTATGGGATTGTTCCTTCTATTCGATTACACAAAAACTTTAGATATCATGGAATTACAAACAGCATTTAAAAGTTTAGGTAATGTAAAATATTTTATAGTTTCATTAATCATTATAGGATTTGGAGTAAAGGCTGGAATGGTGCCACTGCACGTGTGGCTCCCTAAAGCTCATCCTGCTGCACCTGCACCTGCTAGTGCGGTATTATCAGGTATTCTACTTAAAACAGGTATATTTGGAATCTTAGTTACTGTGGAAATAATTATGGAGGGAGACCCTATTGTATCTACCGTAATATTAATTCTAGGATTTATTAACATGCTGGTAGGTGGATTCTTAGCAATGTTTCAAAGAAATATAAAAAGAATACTTGCATATAGCAGTATGAGCCAAATTGGATATATCCTTGTGGGAATTGGACTTATTGGAATACTAAAAGATCATAGAGAAATGGCTGTTTATGCTACTTTATATCATATTATAAATCATGCTATATTTAAGGTGTTACTATTTATGGGTGCTGGTGTTATATATATGGCGCTTCATGAATTAAGCATAAATAAAATTGGAGGATTTGGAAGAAATAAAAAAATACTTAAAGTTATATTTTTAATTGGTCTATGTGCTATTATTGGAATGCCTGGATTCAATGGATTTGCTAGTAAAACAATGTTGCATCATGCTTTAGCAGAAGCAGAAAATGTATACGGAGGAACTATAGCTGTTATTACCGAGATTATATTTACTATTAGCAGCAGTTTTACAGTAGCATATCTGTTAAAAATATTTATGGCTGTTTTTGTAGATAAGAGCAATAATGATATAGAAAAAGAGAAAACAAAAATTACTGGAAGAGCCATGGTACCTATGGGTATTTTGGCTGCAATAATTATTTATATAGGTATTCAACCAGGAAAAATATTAAATGTTTTGGAAGGGGCTGTGTCTCCATTTGGAGTTTCAGGAGGGATAGAACCGCACTTCTATACTATTGGGAATATAAAAAGTTCTGCTATTACAATTTTCCTTGGAATACTTATATATGTATACTTTGTTAGAAGATATCTAAGAAAAGGTTCGGGAGATAGTTGGCAGTATGAAAATATAGCTCTTAATTGGTTTAGTATAGAAAAAGGGGTGTATATACCGCTAGGCAGATGGTTGTTTAATGTTAGTTCATTTGTTTTAAAAGGAATAGATCAAAGTGTTATAAAAGGAGTATCAATGCTGGGAAATAGTTTAATAGCTCTAGGAAATAAAAAGTTTAGACTTAAGGAATCTATTGAAAGTAGGATAAATGGGCTGCCTTTACCAGATAGGATCAACAATTTGAAGGATATACAAGAAAATACCAGTTTAGAAGATAGAATAGATGTAGTGCGAAGTGTAAATGAGCAAATAGGAGAATTAAGCAGAAGATTAAATAGTGTTACTTACTCAATATTTATTTTTGCAGCTGTTCTTGTAGCATGTCTATTTATTATGATAAGCTAATTAGGCATAAATAAGCAGGAGAGAATATTTCTCCTGCTTATTTTATTAGAATCTAAACTGTTTAAAACTATATTAAAGTATCATATTAAATATCAACCTAATGATTTTACAACGCAATTTCTAGTAGATTTCTTACCTTTGTATAAAGCTTCATCTGCTAAAGCTATACAATTTTCTACGGTCATTTCTTTGTTATATTCACAAACTCCAAATGTTAATGTTATAGATAAACTTTGATTATTATATACATATACTCTATTTGATATAGTCTTTCTTATCTTTTCTAATAGTTGGTAACCCTCCTCTAATGAAGTCTCAGGCAGGAAAAATAGAAATTCCTCTCCTCCCCATCTAGCCAAACAATCAGATTTCCTAAGCATAAGAGCCATATCTTTTGCAATTGATCTCAATACAAAATCTCCACAGGCATGTCCGTATTTATCGTTAAAAGTTTTAAAATAATCTACATCTGACAAGACTACAACGAAAGGATTTTTATATTTTTTAAAACGAATTACTTCATAATTTATTTTGTCAAGAATATACATTCTATTCCAGAGTTTTGTAAGATAATCTGTTTTAGCCATTAGCTCAAGTTTTTTATAAGCTTCTAGTAAATCCTTATTCTTTTGCTTTATTTCATCGTTGGCATTTCTTAAATCTCTATTTGCCTTTACCAGTTCAACATTTTTTAGTTTATATATTTCTTTTTCTTTCTCTTTTCTTTCCAATTCATATTTATTTTGTATTATAAGAACCTTTTTTTTACTATCTTCTGCAAATATACTATCTTTAACCTGAGAATGAAGTTTGAAATATTCTAAGGCCTTCTTATAATCACACTTTTTAGCATAGTAATTAGAAAGAGCTACATAAATTTCATTTATAATCTTTTTTACCTTTACTTCTTTTGCTATTTCTAGACTGCGTTCTAAGCAATCTAAAGCTTTTGTATATTTCTCTATTTTTAAGTAAAGGTTTCCGATATAAAGTAGATTTGTAGCAACACCACCCTTGTAGCCTATAGTCTGATGAACATCTAAAGATTTGTAGTAATATTCCAAAGCTTCAGCATATCTCTGTGAGTCGCTGTATAAAGAGCCAATATTTATAAGTGCAGCTGCCTGGACATCTTTTACATTGTGTTTATTGGCAATTTTAAGGGCTTCATTGTAATACTCAAGAGCCTTGTTATACTGTTTCAAATTTTTATAGACTAATCCTATAGTTACACAGGCACTAGCCATGCCAGCGTGGTTATTTAGATTTTTGTGCATAGGAAGGCATTTATTACAAAATTCTAGAGATTTATCGTAGTCTTCTAGACACCAATATAGTATTCCTATTTTTCTTAAGCAATTGGCAATGCCATCTTTATTGCCTAACTCTTCTTCGTATTTTAATGACCTAAAGTAATATTCAAGGGCAGTATAGTAATCACTTAAGTTTCCATAGGCGGTACCTAAATTATCTAAGGTACTGGCAATTTCTTTATTATCATTGGTGCTTTGAAAGAACTTTAAAGCTTTTAAAGAAAAATCTATACTTTTCTCACAATTTCCTAAGTAAACATGTATTAAGCCAATATTTTTAAGAGCTATAAATTCTCCTTTTATGTAAGATAATTGTTTTGAAAGCTCTAAAGCTTCGGTGGCGTAGTTAAATGCTTTAGTAGGTGAAATTTCCACAGGATATGATGATATTAGATTTAGTGTATCTATTTTTTCTTCGTCAGAAATAAATTGCAAGCGTTTTTCCAAATCAGAAATATTGATATTCATATATTCTCTTCTTTCCAAATTGTTTTAAGGTAAATATAATACAGAATAAAATATTTGAATTGATAAACCATTATATAAACACTTACTTCCATATTAGAGTATAAAAGTATATTTTTTTTAATCTTATCAGTTATCAATTGATTTGTCTATTATAAAAATTCATATTTTTCACATGGATTTTTAAATTAAAATCTATTAGGAATTTATAAATATTCTCTACTGATAAAAGAGATACTAGTATTAGATTAAAACTAGGAGGTTAAATTTACGTGGAAGATAAAAAAGTATTATTTCAAGAAATAGACAAACATTTAATGAATGATGAAAAGCCATCAAGATATTTTTATAAAATCTTTAATGATGAATATTTTTTTAAAGAATATCCCTTCGATATGATAGCTAAATTAACAGATATATCACAGTCACCTAAATATCATCCAGAAGGAAGTGTGTGGAATCATGCAATGCTAGTTGTAGATAATGCTGCTCAGAGAAAGGGTTCAAGCAAATATCCACGAGCATTTATGTGGGGTGCTTTATTGCATGACATTGGGAAGCCGCCTACTACAAGAGTAAGGAAAGGCAAGATAACTTCTTATGATCATGATATAGTTGGTGCAAAAATGGCTAGGGAGTTTTTACAATTTTTTAATGAAGAAGAAAAGTTTATTGAGGTAGTAACTTCTTTAGTAAGATGGCATATGCAGGCACTTTTTGTAGTTAAAGATCTACCATTTGCTGATGTGAAGAAAATGGTTTCAGAAGTAGATATAGATGAGATAGCTTTATTAACTTTATGCGATAGATTGGGAAGGGGATCGATGACAAAAGATAAGATAAGTGAGGAAGAGGAGAATATAAAAATTTTTATAAGAAAGTGCAAGGAATGCATAGCATATGTGTAGAAATATTATTTGTCAAAATATAAAACTAAGTCAAATATATATATTAATTTAAAAAATTAGATGATTAAGAAAATTTATTAGTATGATATAATATAGTGAAATTAAGAAATTATAGAAATATTTTATATAAATTAGTGGATATATAATGAATTATTTAGGGGGAGCTTATGAAAAAATGTATAGTTAATTTAAAACTAAGCATAAAGAAAAAATTATTAATTGTTGCAACATTTCTTCTAGTTGCCCCCACCCTATTTTTAGGAATAACCAGCTACAGATATGCAAAAGTTGAGTTAGATAAAAAAGGACAAACTATACTAAAAAATGCAGTTAATTCAGCTATCGAATTGATTAGTCAAAAGCAACAGGAAGTATTGGAGGGTAAGGTTAGTCTTGAAGAAGCGCAAGAACAAGTGAAAATATCTTTGATCGGAAAGAAAAATAGTGATGGAGTTACAAGAGAAATAAGTACAAATATTGATTTAGGTAAAAATGGATATTTTGCCGTATATAACAAAGAAGGATATGAGGTGGCCCATCCACTATTAGAGGGTAGGTATGTTTTAAATGAAGCTAGTAAAAGCAAGGATAAATTGCATTTAGTTAGAGATTGTATAGAAAAGGCAGATAATGGTGGCGGATTTACATATTATTATTGGCAGGTGCCCAAAAGTAATGTAGTTGAACGGAAAATAGCATATACAGCCCTAGACACTAACTGGGGTTGGTATTTAAGTGCCAGTTCCTATATGTCTAGTTTTAACAGTGGGGCAGAAAAGATATGGAAAGGATTAATTCTCACTCTTATAACAGCTATTTCTATAGAAGCAGTAATAATTATTATATTTGCAAAAGATATAGCAGTTCCTATTATTGAATTAGGAGACTTTGTATTAGCAATAAAAGAAGGAAACTATGGGGCATGTATGGCTAAAGGCATATTAAAAAGAAAAGATGAAATAGGTATGCTGGCTAGAGCAACAGAGAGTATGAATAAACAACTAATAGAAAGTTTTGAAAAATTATACTCACAGAATAATGTACTAGAAAATGAGATTAAAGAAAGAAAAAAAGCAGAGTTAAGGTTATCTATTACATATGAAGTAATTGAGAATTCTAAGGAAGCTATTTTTATAGCAGATAGTAAGCTACGGTTTATATATATAAATAAATCTTTTTCAAGATTAACTGGGTACTCAGAAGAAGAGACATTGAATAGAAGAATAAATGAGGTAGCAAGAAATAACACTAATATCTATACTGAGGTAACAGAACCGTTAAATGAAAACGGAGCTTGGTCTGGAGAGTTCTATGAGGTAAATAAAGATGGACAAAGGTATCCTGTATTTCTTTCTATAAAAAGTATAAAAAGCGAACATAGCAATGAAGTACATTATATTGGTATATTTGAAGATCTTACTTTATTAAAAGCTAATGAAGAAAATATTAACTACTTAAAGAAATATGATGCTCTTACCGGATTACCAC
>JAYFRK010000522.1:0-4460 GCA_034925975.1 Clostridium sp. | reverse complement strand
ATATTGTTTACAAATTAAGCAGGAGGGTAAAACAAATGAAGAAGAGGGAAACAAAAAGAAATTTTGCCATGTTCCTAACATTTACTTTACTATTTAGTATATTAGGAATAATCAATCCTAGCACTCTAAAAGCTAAGGCAGCAGAAGTTATTCCAGAAGTTTCAATGGCTTCACTGGATCATAGTCCTTTTGTTGAAGGAGACAAAAATGCCTTTTATGTATCATCAAAAGGATACAGTGGAAAGGTGCAGTACCAATTGTTCTATACATGTAAGACAACTATGGGAAGCAATTGGGAACTGGTTAAAAATAATGATTTAGTTAATGGATGGACAAGTGCCGTAGAGGCAAAGGATTCAACTAAGATCGATATTACAAGCTTGAATCTTAAAGGAGACAGTTACAGATTTGCCATAAGAGTTAAAAGAGTTGGAGTTAAGGGTAAATTCAGCAACAGCTATGGAGATTATGACAGTTCATTTCCATTTGCAATAAACGTTGTTAAAAGCTCAAACTTAAACTTAAATGGAAATATGTTAATAGACAAGACAACCTTTACTCCATCAGAAACCCTAAAGATAAACGGGGTAGAGGGTGCAGCAGCTGGCACACAGTACAAATTACATATATACGATGTAAACAATAACAGATGGATTAAAGATTTAACGCCTTACGGAGACACTATAAGCTATGATTTAAACAAGCTTACTCCAGGAGCTTATATAATAGACATTTGGGCAAAGGGAAAAGACAGCACTGCTCAATATGAAGGCTGGAAGCTTAAAACTATATATATTAAGGAAGAAATAATACCTGAAGTTGGTATAGTATCTCTAGATCACACACCTTATAGTGAAGGGGACAGTAATCAATTTTTTGTAGCTTCAAAAAATTATACTGGCCAAGTTCAATATCAATTATTCTATACTTGCCAAACCACTATGGGAAGTAATTGGCAGCTTATCAACAATGAAAACATGGCAGATGGATGGACTCAGCCATCAAATGCCAGTGAATTAGTTAAAGTTGACATTACTAATTTAAACCTTAAAGCTGATTACTATAGATTCGCCATAAGAGTTAGAAGAGTTGGAGTTAAGGGTAAATTCAGTAATTCTTACGGAGACTATGACAATGCTCTTCCTTTTGTAATCAACGTGGTTAAAGACAGTTCTGTAAACTTCGATGGAAAGATGCTTACAGAAAAAGATGAATACTTAAAAAATGACCAATTAATAATAAAGGGAGTAGAGGGTGCAGATTCTAATGTGCAATACAAACTACACCTTTATGATATAGTGAATAATAAGTGGATAAAGGATTTAACACCTTATTCTAAGGATATAAATTACGATTTAACTAACATACCAGCAGGTACTTATGTGGTAGACATATGGGGAAAAACAACTGATTCTAAAAATACCTATGATGGATGGAAGTTAAAGGTGATAAACATAAACTCAGATATTAAAAAGGTTACAGCTGTTGATGATACTAAGGTTTCAATTTTCAAAAACTCCAGTTATTCTCTTCCACAAACTGTTTTAGCAACCTTTGAAGATGGAACTAAAGCAAATAAGTATGTAACTTGGAATGGAACAGCTAGCACAGAAAAGGTTGGAATATTCAACTTTGAAGGTACTGTACTGGGATATGAAAACAAGGCTAAACTTACCTTAACTGTAGAAGAAAACAAGGGAAATTCTGCAGGAAACATTAACAATGCTGGGCTTGTAGCTTACAAAGATGGTTTTGTATATTTCTGTAATCATGATGATGAGGGCAAGATATACAAGGAAAAACTAGATGGTACAGAGAGAACAAAAGTAAGTGATGATGTAGGATTATATCTTAATGTATTAGGTGATTGGATTTACTATGGAAACTATTCAGAAAATGGAGAGCTTTACAGAGTAAAAATAGATGGAACAGGAAGAACCAAGCTTTCTGACGATATAGCAGAATTTATAATTGTGGAAAACAACTATATATACTATTCTAATACATCAGATGAAGGAAGGCTATATAGAATTAATGTAGATGGAACAGGTAGAACTAAACTTACTAATGATGAAGCTGCTTTCTTAGACGTAGACAATGGTGTAATCTACTATGCAAATATGGCAGATGGACAAAATATCTACAAGATAAACAGTAATGGAACAGGCAGAACTAAATTAGTAACTAATGAAGCCTCCTGGACACAGGTAGTAGATGGCTGGATATACTATATAAATGGTTCAGACAACTATTCAATTTACAAGGTTAGAACTAATGGAGCAAACAAGACAAAATTAAATAACTCGCCAACACTATTTATAAACGTAAGTGATGGCTGGATATATTACTCTAACCTAATAGAAGATGGAGTACTAGAGAGAATAAAACTAGACGGCTCTTCTAAACATACTATAAGCAGTAATGCTGCATTTTTAATTAATGCTGTAAAAAACTATATTTATTTTGAAGATGAAACGGAAGAAAGTAAATTATACAAGGTAATAGTACAGTAGTTTCGAATTACTGCTGGTGTAAGAGAAAAGATACAACTAAATAAGTAAAATAGGAAAGAATCATCTAAATAAGATGGTTCTTTATTTATTGGTATAGAATAATATATAATTTTCTGATAATATTAAGGTATAATTGTCATCAGATAAAGTGTGAGGAGAATATTTATGGAGGAAAATAATAAATTAATAGTTTACCATGGAGGCGATGAAGTTATTAAATATCCAGAAATACGTATTGGAAAATATACGAAAGATTTTTACTGGGGATTTTACTGTACAATGCTTCCAAAACAAGCAGAACGTTGGGCGTTACGGAACATACGTAAAAGTGTAGTCAATATATATAATTGTAATATTAATGATAAATTAAATATAAAACGATTTGAAAAAGTTAGTAATGAGTGGTTAGATTTTATAGCTATGTGCAGAAATGGAGGAAGTCATGGGTATGATATAGTTGAGGGACCTATGGCAGATGATACTATTTATAATTATGTACAGGATTTTATTGATGGTAAGATAACTAGAAATGCATTTTGGGAGTTAGCAAAGTTTAAATACCCAACACATCAGATTAGTTTTCATACAGCAAGAGCATTAGAATGTTTAAGCTATGAAAGGAGCTATAATTTGAAATGAGATCAGAGATAAGCAATAATCTATATTACCTTTGTAGTTTAATAGAGTTTATAGGAAGAAAAACTAAAAATAAACGTAATTATATAGTAAATCATTTAGGAAAAGAGGTTATTAGCCATATATTAGAATATGCTGATGTATTCCATAGTGAGCAAATAGAGGCTGTAGCTGATAGGTTTATAGAGGATTATAAAATAGAAGAAGGATCTTTCGATAATGTAAGCAGTTGCAGATACAACGTGCCAGATTATTGGGGTATTGGAGGAGTATACCAAAGGCTAATTGAAAATGTAAACAAAATAGATATAGTTACAACATTGATAGAGGTTTACAACTCTTGGCTAAGTGAATATATAGATGACTACAATATAGCAGTTTATTACATGTCACCTCAATATTTAAAAGCTTGTTATGAAGAGGGAGAGATTTTAGAGTAGTTTTTGTAATTATGGGAGCATGACAAATCAAAAGGAGAGGAAGCGTTTGTGGGGAATGATGTAATCTACAATAAGATAGAGGTTATTGAAAGATGTGAAAAAGTTTAAGATAAAAGTGTAATGTTGTAATATGGCATGTACAAAGGGATTATTACTATTTTTACCAACATTACACTTTGAAAATCTATATAGTCTTATCCATTAAAAAATCTAAATCCAAATTTAACTCTTTTAATTTTTTCATATCTAAAGCAGCTGCTCTAAAGGTTTTGTATTGATTAATATATCCAGAAGAAATTTTAAAGCTGATAGGTTTGTTAATACTTATACAGTAGTCTGTTTTCCTCAGCTGTTTTTTAAAGCTGCTTAGGGGGAGTATTTCATGCTCAATGGAATGATCCTTACAGTATTTTAAAAACTTATCATAGAAGGATAAATAATTTAACTTTAGAAATTCATTACCCTCCTTATCAATACCTAGAGAATAATCGTAGTCAGCTCTTATAATGTAGTTAATTGCCATTCTATTTATAGTTTCTAGAGTATAATCAATAACACTTTTACTTCCAGTGTTCTCATCTAAAAGATCACTTTTAGCATTTTCTATTATAGCATTCCTTATTTCTTTAAAGCTGTGTCCAACGGATTCTTCAAAATCCAATCCCCGCAATTTAAATAGAGCCTTTATTGTGGATATGCCGAAGCAGGCATTTATTATGGAGTTTTTAACTCTGCTATTCTTAATAATATTAGAATTTAATTTTTCTTCTAGATTAAAATAGGCATCCATTAGGTGCTTACTGTCCATTTTCATTCCTAGAGCCAGAAGGCTTCTTCCTAGTTTTTTTAATAACTTTTTATTTCTTTTTAA
>JAYFRK010000056.1:0-6181 GCA_034925975.1 Clostridium sp. | reverse complement strand
AATATCCAGTGGAGCAGCAATTTATGCAGCTAAACAATTAGCACAGAGAGATGAAAATAAAGGTAAAAATATAGTAGTTATACTTCCAGATACAGGACAAAGATATTTATCAACTCCTGCATTATTTGAAGAGTAAACTTTAGTTTTAAACTAGATATAAAACTTTCTCCGTATTGGGGAAAGTTTTATCAAGTTTTACGAGAAATTTAAGGAAAAGGAGAGAATTAAAGGCTGCCTTATAGGCGGTTTTTATAGATAATATGAATAGAAAAATATATATAGACTATGCAGCTACATCTTATATAAGACAAGAAGTTTTAAATGAAATGATGCCTTATCTTACTGAGCATTTTGGAAATCCTTCTTCTGCTCATTCCATGTCTAGAGAAGTTAAGAAGGCTATTTATGAAGCTAAAATTAGAACTGCAAAGGCACTAGGAGCAAATAGAGATGAAGTGTTTTTTACATCAGGAGGCTCTGAGTCTGATAATTGGGCAATTAAAGGGATAGCTTTCAGAAATAAAGATAAGGGTAATCATATAATAACATCTAAGATAGAGCATCATGCTGTTTTAAATACATGTAAGTATCTAGAAGAACAGGGTTTTAAGGTTACTTACCTCCCTGTAGATAAAAATGGAATGGTGAGAATTGATGAATTAGAAAAGGCCATCAATAGTAAGACTATTTTAGTATCCATCATGTTTGCTAATAATGAAATAGGAAGTATTCAACCTATCAAGCAAATAGGAGACATATGTAAAAAGAGAGGTATAATATTTCATACTGATGCAGTACAGGCCGTAGGACATGTTCCAATCAATGTGAAAGATATGAATATAGATCTTTTATCATTGTCTGGACATAAATTTTATGGACCTAAGGGAATAGGTGCTCTTTATATAAAGAAAGGTGTGAAAATTCATAACCTAATCCATGGTGGATCACAGGAGAGAGCTAAAAGAAGTGGTACAGAAAATGTAGCTGGTATTGTAGGATTAGGAAAAGCAATAGAGCTAGCTGTACAGGAATTAGATATGGAAAGTAAAAGATTAGTAAGCTTAAGAGATAAGCTGATAGATGGACTTTTGAGTATACCAAACTCAAAATTAAATGGACCTACTGGGGAAGAGAGATTACCTGGAAATGTAAATATAAGTTTTAAGGATGTTAATGGTGAAGCTATGTTAATAGCGTTGGATAATATGGGTATTTGTGCTTCCAGCGGAAGTGCTTGTACTGCAGGCTCTATAGAACCTTCTCATGTATTATTAAGTCTAGGTATACCTAAAGATATGGTAAAGGGATCCATAAGATTTTCTATGGGATTAAGAAACAATGAGGAAGATATTGATTATTTAATTGAAATTATACCAGAGATTGTACAAAAGATAAGAAATTTAAGTCTTAAATAATTTAAATAAGCTAATCCAGTAAAATGGATTAGCTTATAATTTTTTTAAAGGAATTTAAGGTATTTTCCGCAGTTTTGATCCAACTAAATTCTGAACTTCTTATTAAAGCTTTTTTTATAAGATTATTTCGTAAATTATCGTCTAATAATACTTTCTCCATAGCTTCTGTTAATTCATCAATATCATATGGATTTATAAGAACAGCAGCATCATCTACAACTTCAGGAATTGAAGTAGTATTAGATGCTATTACAGGGACTCCACAGGCCATAGCTTCTATAGGTGGTAATCCGAATCCTTCATAAAGAGAAGGATAAACAAAAAACTTACAAGCGTTATAAAAAATAGGCATATGTTCTAAAGAAATAAAACCAGGAAATATAACTTTATCAGCTATATTAAAATCTTCCGCTGTTTTCTTGTATAGGCTGTAGGATTTACCTTGTTTGCCAGCTATAATCAGTTTTAAATTATTATTTTTTAATTTTTCATATAACTTACTAAATGATTGTATTAGTCCCACAATGTTCTTTCTTGGACTAAAACCTCCTACATATAAAATAAAATCATCTTTTATAGAGTAATTTTTCGCTATAAAGTCTTTACATTTATCCTTATTAAGAGGAAAGTATATATCTTCGTGAGCTAAATGTGTAACAAAAACTTTTTCTTCAGGATAATTAAAAGCAGAAATTATGTCTTGCTTTGAATAGTTAGATACAGTTATAATTCCATCACATAATGGAATTATCTTTGGCATTTCTCTAAGAAATATTTCAAGATAAGTTTCTCCTACAGTTTCAGGCATTTTATAAGGAATAATATCATGTAAAGTAATTATAAATGGACATGTCTTATCTTTTGGCAATCCTATGCCATTTTGAGGAACATGATACAGGTCTATATCTTCAGTTTTCAATATATTTGGAATATTAACTTCATCCCAAAAGTTACCTTGAATATCTTGAGAAATATTTCTAATTTTATAATTCTTATTAAAGTTTATACTACATTTGCTAGTTTGAGGCATGAATAGAAGATAATCATTAATAATGTCTATTTTATTCAACGAATTAATAAGTTGATAGGAGTAGGTACCTATACCCGTTCCCCTATACCATTTTGCAGCACGTGAATCAATTCCTATTTTCATAAGGCATCCCTTCAAAATAAGTAATAGTTATTATAGTTTAGTATATTGTTATTACTAAGAAAATGTTAATAGATGATTGCAATTAAAAAAATCTTCTAAATATGTAAGGTAGTACATATAAATTTATAGGGGAGGCGATAATAATGATGAGGGAGTTTGAAATTGAAAGGCAATTTGATATTAGAATCGAAAGTATAAAGCCTAATAAAGGTGTGTATTTTTTGAAAACCAACAAAGGTATGAGATGTCTTAAGAGAATAAGTTATGGCGTCCAAAAGCTTTGTTTTGTATATGGAGCTAAGGAACACTTGATTAACAATGGATTTAGTCATGTGGATAAATATAGTTTAAATATTGAAGGTGAACCATATGCACTTGTAAATGAAGATATTTATACATTATCAGAATGGATTGAAGGGAGAGAATGTGATTTTCATGATGATAATGATATAGTAAAAGCGTCTAAAGCTTTAGCTTATATGCATCTGTCTTCAAAAGGATATGATCCTCCGGAAAATAGCAAGTTAAAGACTGATTTAGGCAGGTGGCCTCATCTTATGGAGAAGAGAGTTAAAGCTTTAGATAAGATGAGAGATATGGCAAGAAAGAAAAGCAGAAAAGGAGATTTTGATTTAAATTACGTAAAAAATCTTGAATTTTACAAAGAGTTAGGGAAAAGAGCCATAAAGGTATTAAATAGCTCTAATTATTTTGAAATATGCAGGGTTACTGAAGAAGATAAGAGCTTTTGCCATCATGATTATACTTATCACAACATAATCATTGACAATAATGATAATGTGAACATAATTGATTTTGACTATTGTAAACGAGAAGTAAGAGTTTATGATATATCTAATTTTATAACAAAGGTTCTTAAAAGACGTGAATGGAATTTGGAGTGTGCTAAATTAATTATTGACTCTTATAATGAAGTTAGTCCACTGTCAGAGGATGAATACAGAGTATTATTTGCTTTTCTATTATTCCCACAACGTTTTTGGAGGTTAGGAAATAGATATTATTATAATGAAGTAAATTGGGGTACAAATACTTTTAATAAGAAAATACAAGGATTAATCTCTGAGCAAGAGCAATACAGTAAATTCATCGAGGAGTTTAAGAAAGTCTATAATCAACAGGAAAATTTATGAAACAAATAAACTTCTTTTCTTATAGAGTCATGTAAGAAGGCTCCAGTCTTATATGACTCTATTGTAATATACACTTGATGACGTTTAAAAACTATATTAGTATATAGTTATGTTATTATTTTTGTTTATAATTTAAAGAAGAGGAGGAAGTTCATTAAGACGAATTTAATTTTCTATTATGATGAACTGAATTGTTATGGAGGAAAGTATTAAAATTAAAAGCATAGGGGAACTGAAAAAAGAAGCAAGAAAAAAGCTTAAAGGCAGATGGGGAATAGCGATACTTGTATCTTTTCTTGCAGTTTTAATCACTAGTATGTTTTCTATTAGTGGAAAAATTACTGGAGTTTCCAATGCATTATCAAATGGAGTAAGTTTACTAGATCCTAATTTTAAGCAAATAGCTGAAGAAACAGTAACATCTACCATATTGGTAAGGATTGGCTTTCTTATAAATCTTTTAATTGGAGGAAGCGTATCTTTTGGTCTTTGTAATTTTTTTATGAATATTATTAGAGAGGGAAATCCACAAGTAGAAAATCTCTTTGCAGGATTTAAGTATTTTGGGAAAAACTTTTTAATCCAATTAATTGTAGGTATATTTTCATTTTTATGGTGCATTCTAATATGGCTACCGGCTATGCTTTTACTAATCATAATAACAGTAGCTAGTTTATCGGTTCCTGAAATTCCTGGTGCAGGACCATACTATAATGGAAATATAAGTAATGCAAATATAGTAGTTATGATAATTTTAATTATAATATGTTTAGTAATAACATATATAATAATTTCACGTTATGCACTAGCTTTTTATATTTATAATGATAATGAAGAACTTTCAGTTATGGAATGTATTAATGGAAGCAAGGAAATGATGAAAGGAAACAAGGTAAAATTGTTTCTTTTACAACTGAGTTTTATAGGATGGCATATATTATCTATAATAACGTTATTTATAGGATACCTTTGGCTAAAACCTTATATAGAGACTTCAACTGCAAGTTTTTATAATAATTTAAAGGAAGTATATTATCCTTCACCAAAACAAGAGCCAACAATTTCACTAGAAAAAGATAACATATAATAAAATAAAAGCAGCACTTATTCTTTTAATATGCTTTATTATTAACAAAAAGCATTATAGAGGAAACTAGTGCTTTTTATTTTATAGTTAGATTTTTGCTAGATACAGTAAAAGCTAATTGTAAACATTAATAGGTTCATAACATATTATAAAATTAGAACTTATTAAATTGGAGTTGGTAGCTTGGAAATAGGTGATCTAGTTGTAAGAAAGTCTTATGGGAAGGATATTACTTTTAAAATAATGGATATAAAAGATATAGAAGGGAAAAAGCTTTATATGCTTAAAGGTATTAATTTAAGAATAATTGCTGATTCTCCAGAAGAAGACCTGGAACATGCATCTAGTGACGTTATGAGTAAAAAAGAAGCCACATTTAATAAAAAGGTTAATACATCAATAAAGAAGATATTGATGAGTAGAGCTGATGAAAAAAAGTATAGATTCGAGGATGAAAGAGGGAAAAGCAAAAGCATAAAGCAAAATAAGGATAATACACCAGCAACTATGCTGTTTGGGAGACCCGGAAGAGTACTTCATATAGATGGAGATGCTGAATATTTAGATGTATGCTTGAAAACATATAAACAGTTATCTGTTGATGCTGTAGGGAAAGTAATATTAGAATCAGAGCAGCCCAATCAGATTCTTGGACTAGTAAAACAATTAAAACCTGATATAGTGGTTTTAACTGGCCATGATGCAATTATAAAAGGTGCTAAAGATTATATGGATATTAATAACTACAAAAATTCTAAATATTTTGTACGTTCAGTAACAGAACTTAGAAATTATGAACCGAATTATGATGATCTAGTTATATTTGCAGGGGCATGCCAGTCATGTTATGAGGCAATATTAGATGCAGGTGCAAATTTTGCAAGCTCACCTAATAGAGTTTTAATACACTGCCTTGATCCTGTTTTCATTTCTGAAAAAGTAGCCTATACAAATGTAGAAAAAATAGTATCAATTCAAGACATAATACAAAGTACTATAACAGGAGTAGAAGGTATAGGAGGACTTCAAACCAGAGGGAAATATAGGGAGGGATTCCCGAAATCAAAGTATTCCTAGTCTAATTAAGATTTAATCTGTATATTCATAGTTTTTTAACAATTATTTTATTAATTAACTAAAAATCGTGTATATTAATGGCAAAACTGCAGATAATATTAATATAATTACCTAAAATGAAGTTAGGCGGCTTCAAGCCAAGGATGTTGCTTGAAGCTTGATTTGTTTACACAAAATTCACATTGACAAATATAATAACTTAGTGATAAAATTATTAGTTATTTGACAATGAGATATAAAGATAGTATAATATCTATTGTAGAAAGAGGGTGCTAGTTATGGAAAGAATAAATGT
>JAYFRK010000427.1:0-3116 GCA_034925975.1 Clostridium sp. | reverse complement strand
AGATGAAATTGAAAAAAAGATGAGTAATGATATGTTAACTGAAGTAAAATCAGAAGTGATTGGTGAAATGATTATGGAAAGATTAAAAAAGATTGATGAAGTATCATATGTTAGATTTGCATCCGTATACAGACAATTTAAAGATATTAATACATTTATTGAAGAAATAAAAAATTTAATGTCAAATAAAAAAATTCATTAATAATGCCCTAATAATATAGTAGGGCTTTTTTGTTATGTTAAAATAGAGTTAAGAAAGTAAATTAATATGAGTTTCTTTATAATAAGTCAGATTTAATGTTAAAATATAACTAAGTAATGAGGAGATTTTTTATGGATTATGTTAATTTCACCATTGAAAATAAATATAAGTTTTTAAAAATTGTTGAAGGGGAAGCAGAAATATATTTTTCTACATCCGAAGGAGAACTTAATTTTAATAAAAATATTATTGAAGGAATTAACAATTTAAACAATTTAAAAATGTGGTTTAATCTAAGAGAAATAGGATATTTAAATCAAATTCATAGTGATAGTGTACATTTATATGATGGAATTATCCATGAGGGAGATGCAATTTTAACAAATAAAAAAGGAGTAGGTATAGGAGTGTTTACAGCAGATTGCGTTCCTATACTAATTTATGATAAAAATAATGGAGCTATAGGAGCTGTTCATAGTGGATGGAAAGGAACTTTTAAATGTATAATTGCAAAAGCTATACATAAAATGGCAGAAGTTTATAAAACTAAAATAGAAGATGTTTCTGTATATATAGGACCTCACAATATGGAATGCTGTTATGAAGTGGGAAAAGAATTAATTGACAAGTTCTTAGATCAAGAGATTTATAAAAATTCGAATATATCAACTGGAGTGAATTTAAGTATGCAAAAGTGTATAATAAAACAACTGCAACATTTAGGATTAGAATTAAGTCAGATTCACACTTTGGATATATGCACATTTTGTAATAAAGAAAATAATTTATACTCCTATAGAAAATCTACAGAGAAAGATGGCAGAATGTTTTCTTTTATATTTGTTAAATAATATGTTTGGAGGTTAAAAGATGGCAGAAGAAAAAATTTTGATTGTTGATGATGAAGATCATATAAGAGAGCTAATTAAATTTAATTTAGAGAAAAATGGGTATAGAGCTATTTGCGCTGAAGATGGTTTAGAAGCATTAAAATTAGCAAAAAAAGAGCTACCTCAGTTAATACTCCTTGATGTTATGCTTCCTGGTATGGATGGATATGATGTATGCAAAGAAATAAGAAAAGATAATAATATTTCTAATACACCAATAATAATGATAACTGCTAAAAGCGAAGAATTAGATAAAATTTTAGGATTGGAACTTGGTGCAGATGATTACATGACAAAACCATTTTCTGTAAGAGAATTAATTGCAAGGACCAAGGCGGTTTTAAGAAGAACAAAACCACAAAGCATTGAAAAGGTATATAAATTTGGTAACATAGCTATAGATTTTGAAAAACATGAGATTTTAAAAAATGATGAAAAAGTAGATTTAACATTAAAGGAATTTGAACTTGTAGAAGTGCTTATAAAAAATAAAGGAAGAGTTATGACAAGAGATTTTCTATTAGATAAAGTGTGGGGGTATGAGTACATTGGCGAAACCAGAACTGTAGATGTTCATATAAGACACTTAAGAAAGAAGATAGAAGATGACGATAAAAATCCTAAATTTATTGAAACTATAAGAGGAATAGGATATAGATTTAATTCGGGTGAATAATATGAATATGAAGAAAAAGCTAATGTTTTCGATTTTAAGTACAATAATTTTAAGTTTAGCTCTAGTAACTGCATTATATATGACTATAGTTAATTACCAGCATGAAGAAAGTACAAAAAAGATGCTTAAAGAAAATAATGAATTGGCAATAAAATTATTAACTGGTAATATTATTTCTAATACTGATTTATACTTTAAAAGTTTCAATAAATCTAATTTTAGAGTAACCTTAATAGATAAAAATGGCTTTGTAATAAAGGATTCTGATGCAATGCCTAATAGTATGGATAATCATAATGATAGAAAAGAAATAATTGAAGCAAGGAAATATGGTAATGGTTATAGCACAAGGTACAGTAGTTCGCTGAAGAAAACAATGGTATATTATGCTACAAAATTTAATGACGGATATATAGTAAGAAGCTCTATGCCTATGGAAGTTGTCACTGGGTTTGAAGGTAAATACCTAAATTATTATTTAGTAGTTTTAATTATGGTTTTTTTTATTTCGGTTTTCTTTTCATCAAAATTATCCTATGTAATAGTAAAACCTATTAAAGATTTGGAGTTTATAACTTCACGAATTGCAAAGGGTGAATTAGATAGAAGAGTTATTATTAATTCTCAAGATGAGATAGGGCAGTTAGCAAAGACCTTTAATCATATGGCTGATAGATTACAGTATACTTTGAAAGATTCTATAGAGAAACAAAATAAATTAGAAGCAATACTTAAAAGTATGGATAGCGGAGTTATTGCTGTAGATAAAAAATATAGAGTAATTATGATAAACCCATATGCTCAAAAGATATTTGGAATTAAAAAAGATATAATAGGGCAAAACTTAATGGACTCTATTAGAGATTATGAATTAGAGGAAATATTTAAGAACAACGAAGAGAACAAAGAGATAAATATACTTTGGCCAGAGAGAAGATCTCTAAAGGTAAAAACAGCCGATGTTATAAGCGATAGTGAACATATAGGAACAGTGGCTGTGGTCCAAGATATTACTGATATAAGAAAACTAGAAAACATGAGAAGCCAGTTTGTTGCTAATGTATCTCATGAGTTAAAGACACCTTTAACTTCTATAAAGGGGTTTGCCGAAACACTAAGATATGTTGACGATCAGGAGACTAGAGATAAATTTTTATCCATAATCGATGATGAAACAGATAGGTTAACAAGACTGATTAGTGATATTTTAATTTTATCAGATATTGAGCAGCATAAAGATTTCAAAATTAACGAACCAATAGATGTTGCCTCTTCCATTGAGGATGTATATAACCTTATGAAAAATACAGCAGATAAAAAGAATATTAAACTTCAGAAATTAACTTAT
>JAYFRK010000211.1:0-3847 GCA_034925975.1 Clostridium sp. | reverse complement strand
TGTCTGAGCTGTGCGAGTTAATGAAAGTTTAGCTACAATTGTTATACTAAATTTAGAATTATTTTCGATATTATACGAAATCAACAATCTCTTAAATCAGCCTATTTTTAAATAGCATTGTCAAATAAATTCATAAGATTAGATTTTATATTATCTAAAATTGAATATGTTCTAACATCCCTATCACTATAAACCGGTACCTTGCCATATAGGCTATCGTTTACGTATACTTCACAGTGACCTATAATTTCATTTTTCTTGTATTCTTTTTTAGTTTCATTTAAGATACATTTTTTAGTTATTTTGTTCTGTTTTCCTCTTTCAAGTATAACATTTAAATCACTATTGGCCTTGGCAAAAAAGAATTTTGTTCCTTTTTTATTTAAGCTTATTTTTTCTACATCTTCATGTTTACCTACTACCTTCTTTGATTCAAATTTGGAAAATCCATAATTCATAAGCATACTAGCGTCTCTGTTTCTAACCTTATAAGTAGGGGCTCCCATGATTACAGATAACATCCTTATATTATCTCTTGTAGCTGTAGCTGAGATACAATATTTTGCTTCATTTGTAAAACCTGTCTTTAACCCATCGCAGCCTTTATAGAATCTAACTAATTTATTATGATTTACTAATCCTATTGGTTGTTTTCTACCTTCAGATATTGTCTCCATATATGTTCCACTGTATTTAAGAATTTTTTCATGTTTTAATAATTCCCTAGACATAAGTGCAATATCATAAGCGCTACTTAAATGACCTTCAGTTGAAAGTCCATGACAATTTTTAAAAGTTGTATCCTTCATTCCTAATTCTTCAGCTCTTTTATTCATCACTTTAACAAAGGCATCTTCACTACCTGCTATATATTCCGCTAAAGCAACTGCAGCATCGTTTCCTGATGCTATTGCAACACCTTTTATAAGATCTTCTACACTTCTCACTTCTCCTGTATCTAAAAGCATACTGCTACTTCCATTTCCGCCCATTTTCTTTGCATTTTCACTTACCACTACTTTATCAGACATTTTTATTTTACCTGAATCAATAGCCTCCATAGTCAAAAGCATTGTCATTATTTTCGTTACGGATGCTGGCGCAAATTTTTCATGTATATTCTTTTCAAAAATTATTTTTCCAGTTGATGGCTCCATAAGAAGTCCTGACCTTGCCTCCACATCAAGACCTGATCCCTCTGCTTTCACAGGTATAACTAGAATTTGAGTTATGAAAGCCATAGCTAGTATTATACATATTATTGCCTTATTTCTTATTTTCATATTTATCTCCTTTCTGTTAACTTTATAATTTATAATTCTAGTTTTACCAATTTGAATAAGATTATCACAAAATTATGTTTTTAAATGATAAAAGCACATCCCTCACCTTTAGGCTCTTGGATGTGCACTTTTATATACATCTACTATTTTACTTTGCTTTGTTATACTTGAATAAATTTGTGTTGTTGCAATAGTATTATGTCCTAAAAGTTCTTGGACAGATTTCATATCAGCTCCATTTTGGAGCAAGTGAACAGCAAATGAATGTCTTAATGTATAAGAATTAATTTTCTTATTTATACCGGCTTCATTAGCATAGTTTTTAACAATTTTCCAAAATCCTTGCCTAGTCATCTTATCTCCTCTTAAATTGCAAAATAAAAGTTCTGAATTGTCACCATTAACCTTATGCCGAATTTTAAGATATTCATTTAAACAATTCACAGCATAAGTTCCTATTGGAATAATACGTTCCTTATCTTTAGTACCTCTACACTTTATATATGATAATTTAAGGTTGATATCAAAAATTGCTAAATTTAATAATTCAGAAACTTTTATCCCTGCTGCATACATAAGCTCTAACATTGCCTTATCACGTATGCCCTTATAATCGTTACAATCTGGAGTTGATAAAAATCTATCTACTTCTTCTACAGTAAGTATTTCAGGTACAATTCTCTTAGTTTTAGGTATTTCATAATTAATTATTGGATTATCTGAAATTTTGCCTATTTTCATTAGATATTTATAAAAACTTCTTATAGCAACAATACTTCTTATTATTGAACTATTTGCTCTCCCTTGTTTCTTTAAGTTCTGAACATAGGCCATTATAGATACCATATCTATATCTATAGTATCTTCATCCCTTTGTTTTAAAAATTCTTCAAATTTTCTAATGTCACTTTTATATGCTTCTATAGTATTACTACTTAGTTCTTTCTTTGTCATGCTTTCTACAAATTGAATTAAATATTCATCCATAATATCTTCTCCAAATATTTCATTTAAGACTAAATAACTATAAGTTAAAAAACTTATTTACTATATAAATATACCTATATAGTATCATCTCATTTTTACTTAAAACATTAAAAACAAAAACACTGTTTTTATATATAGTAAACTTATTTAAAAAAGTTTTCAAAATAAAATCAATAACTTTAGGCAGTATTAGTCCAAAAACTAAAATTATAAAGTAGCATTTTATAAATAATAAAATAGCTTGGACCTTATCTTTTGAACTAATCATGATAAAGTACTTCCTAGATTATGTAATAATAGTTTTATTATATTAGGAGTTAAGTATCCTTCTAAAATAAATCCTATAAACATAAACCCAACAACAAATAAAAATAGCGTAGAATAGGTTGCTACTTGAAATAAGTTATTTCCTTTAGCAACTGGATTAATTGGATTACTTCTTAAAAGCATTAATGAAAATTCCATTGCAAAGACGGAAGATATTATAATACATGGAATATATATTATATTTTGAGGGAAAACAACCAATAGGTTTAATAATATACCTTTAGTTCCTAATCCGTTTATGACTAAGCCAGATGTAAAACCTATAGTAAATCCCTTAATCAAATCAGCTACAAGTATGAAAGGAGTTCCTAACATTGTAAGTCCAAGAAACCAAATTATTAAAATTATTGATATGTTGTTTTTAGCTGCTTGTAAAAACACATACTTCTTATTTAAAGAATTTGGATCTATACTTTTCGAATAATTGATTAGATAATTAACTAGCTCTCCTTTTTCCACATCTCCCATATACTTAACTGTATATATCCCTATTACAATGCCTATACATAAAAACAGCAATGTAATCATGTATAGTATTAAGTTTTTATGCATATGTTCTGTGAAGCCTTGAAATATTTTAATGTTTTTCATATTTCATTCCTCCTCTTGTTTTATCTTTTTAATATTTATGATTACAAGAGAAGTTATATGCACAAATTAAAGTAACATAAATGCAGAAATAGTTTTTGCGTCAATAATTTTTCCTTCTTTTATCATCTTAAGTGCTTCATTAATATTTACTTGGTGAAGTTTTATAAATTCATCCTCATCTCCTCCAGCTGTTCCACTATATAAATTTTCAGCTTTATAGATATATATATACTCATCACAAAATGCTGGAGCAGTTGCAATTTTACCAAGATAAGTGAAATTATCAGATTTATATCCTGTTTCCTCTTCTAGTTCCCTTTTAGCACAATCTTCTATTTTCTCATTAACTTCCAACTTTCCAGCTGGAAGTTCTAATATTGTTTTCTCTAGCGGATTTCTAAATTGCTC
Organism: Clostridium sp.; assembly: GCA_034925975.1. Lineage (GTDB taxonomy): Bacteria > Bacillota > Clostridia > Clostridiales > Clostridiaceae > Clostridium_H. The sequence goes on along the minus strand of JAYFRK010000211.1, from coordinate 251 downwards.
TACTAGTAATATTGTATTATCATCTATATAAGCAACTATAGCAACCGCTCCAGGATGTTTTATTATCTCTCTAGTATAAATCTTACCATTTGGCAATTCAACTGTTCTTATATCTAATTTTAAAAATTCACCATTATATTTGTTAACTTCCTCTAAAGTTTTTTCACATAATGTCATTTGTTTTAATCCTCCAAATATTGATTAGCTAACTTTATTTTTTAGTCTTAATTTATCAGCTACCATAGCTATAA
>JAYFRK010000229.1:0-4908 GCA_034925975.1 Clostridium sp. | reverse complement strand
TAGCTCAAGTTATTTTAAAGGCCTTAGGGCAGATATAATATTAAAAATAAAAAGCTCTTTCAGCTGCTTTAAGCAGCTGGAAGAGCTTTTATTGAAGTTAAAGGTCATTAGGAAATTTTATATTAGTAGCATATAAAACTATCAATTCTTCTTAAATCTATTCCAAAGTAAACCCATCTATTACCCATCCACCTGAAACCAGATAAAGACCTTCTGCCTACATAGGTAACCCATGCCCAGAAGGATCTTCCGTTATCCAGCCAAATATATACATATCTAAACATGCATCGCCTTATTGAGCCTGGATCAACAGCCTTTACCCCTGGTTGAGCTTTAGTTTGAGCTTTCGAAGGTGTAAAAGATGGTGGTGGACCCATAGGAGCACCGCCAGATGGGCCGCCCGCTCCTCCCCCTGGAGCTCCTGAAGGTGGCATTCCAGGAGGTCCAAATGGAGGGCCACCTCCTGGTGGAAGTTGACGATAGAAAAATTGACTAGGTATCAAATAATAATCGTAAGGATACAAAGTTTTACACTCCTTTTAAGTATTACAATACATGATATGTATTATAAGCCTAAGAGGTTAATATAATTTTCCCTTGAATTTTTTTATTAGAGATGGAAGTACTTTTTCTATATCTCCAATAATTCCGTAATTTGCAATCTTGAAAATAGGAGCATCAGGATCTTTATTTATTGCAATTATAGTATCAGAAGATGATATACCAGCTAAATGCTGAATTGCTCCTGAAATACCGCAAGCAAAATAAAATTTAGGAGAAACAGTTTTACCAGTTTGTCCAATTTGATGACTATAATCAATCCAACCTTCATCAACTGCTCCGCGAGATGCCCCAATTTTAGCCTTTAGTACTTCTGCTAAGCCTTCAATTAACTTCATATTTTTAATATCTCCTATTCCTCTTCCAGCTGCCACTATTATTTCAGCGTCTTCTAGATTTAAACTTTCACTAGGAAAAGCACACACATCTAAAACCTTTAATTTAGTAGAAGTAGGTATATAAATATTAGGCTTTATAACCTGGCCTGGTTTGTTATAATCAGGTTCTATCGCCTTCATAATTTTAGGACGAACAGTAGCCATTTGAGGTCTATGATTAGGGCAAACAATTGTAGCCATTAAATTTCCACCAAAGGCAGGTCTAGTTTGAAGAAGAATTTTTTTGTCTAAATCTATTTCAAGTATAGTACAATCTGCAGTAAGCCCTGTATTAATCTTTGAAGCTATTCGAGGAGCTAAAGATCTTCCATAAGCTGTAGCTCCAAATAGCATTATATCTGGTTTATATTTTTTAATTAAATCTGATATTATATGAGCATAACTTTCGTCATTATACTTGCTTAATATTGGATTATCTACACAGTATACATAATCAGCACCGTAAGCTATAAGTTCCTTTGAAGCTTTATCTAGGTTTTCACCAAGTATAACTGCATAAATATTTGTATTTAAGTCTTTAGCTAATCTTGTAGCTTCACCTAAAAGTTCAAAAGCTACATTTTCTACAGTGCCAGCATTTTGTTCTGCAAAGACCCAGATACCTCTATATTGTGAAGTGTCAACTCCACCAGACTGATCTCTTACTAACTCTATAGCATTAAATTTACACTTACTTACACAAGAGCCGCATAGAGTACAATTATCTAATATTACCGCTTTTTTATCTTCAACTTTTATTGCACCGAAAGGACATTCATTGGCACAGATCTTGCACCCAACGCACTTATCTTTTAATATATTAATACTACTCATGATATACCTCCATTAATCTACTGATAGACCCATAGATAATAGACTATCCACAAGCTTTTCAGATTGTTCTTCAGGTGTTCCTTCTATTATTTCGCTTTTAATGTTATACTCTGGTATAAATGTTCTAACAACCTGTGTAGGAGATCCGTTTAGACCAGTGCATTTATTATCTGCGCCTATATCATTAACAGACCAAATAGTCACTTCTTTACAGGCAGCTTCTCTTAAGTTTTTAATAGAAGGAAGACGAGGTACATTTAAGTCTTCTACAACAGTAATAAGAGCTGGAAGGGAAGATTCAATAATTTCATAGCCATTTGCTATAAGCCTTTGGCAGCGGATGTATCCATCTCTTAATTCTTCTATCTTACTTACATAGGTAATATGAGGTATATTTAATTTTTCTGCAAGACTTGGTCCCACTTGTGCAGTATCACCATCAGTAGCTTGTTTGCCGCATATTATAAGATCATAATTTTTAATAGCTTTAATACCCATAGAAAGTGCATAAGAAGTAGCAAGAGAATCAGCTCCGGCAAAGGCTCTATCGCTAAGAAGAAAGGCTTCATCTACTCCAAGAGCCATAGTTTGTTTTAAAAGCGATGCAGTTTGAGGTATCCCCATACTTATAGCAGTGATTTTACCTCCAAAGACATCTTTTATTTTAAGGGCTTCTTCAATAGCATAAGTATCAAAAGGATTTATAATTGATTCAATTCCTTCTCTTATAATGGTATTGGTTTCTTTATTCATCTTTACTTCATTAGTCCCAGGGACTTGTTTAACACATACTATTATGTTCATATCTTTCACCTACTCCTCAAAAAGGTTTCCTCTATTTAATCTGTTTTCAGGGTCAAATAATTTTTTCAAGGCTTTCATTTCTTTTATTCCTTGTTCACCCATCATTTTACCTAATAGAAGTGTTTTTAATTTACCAATACCATGTTCAGCAGAAACAGTTCCACCAACATTTATAACTTCTTCTGCCCAGTTATTATATAATTCCTTGCCTTTAGTATAATCATCTATATTTCTTGGTATTATGTTTACATGAAGATGGTTATTTCCTATATGACCAAATATTACAGATTCCAAATTATAGTCTTTTAAAGTACTATTGTATAAATTCATAATTTCCTTAAGTTTTAAATTAGGTACCGCCATATCAGTCCCCAGCTTTGTAAGCCTAGTATCAGCTTTACGTCTTTCATCAATTAATAGATTTACTGCTTCAGGAACTGCATGTCTGAAAAATTTAAGCTGGTCCATGGCTTGAGGATTTGTAGCAACCCAAGTATCTTTCTCACTGCCACCACAGCTTTCTATTGCATCTCCAGTATTCATTACCATATTTATAATTTCCTCTTGGCTATCTCCGTGATATTCAATATAAACAGCTGTATGAAAATGTAGAGGTAATTCTAATAACTTTGAGAAAGCTGGATTTACTTGTCTCTCTTTTCTAAGTAAATCCAGTGCATTGTGGTTAAAAAATTCTACTGCTGCAGGTAGAGAATTTTCTCTGAATTTTTCAATAAATTCTAAGGAGTCTTCTTCATTATTGAAGAAAGCTGTTATGCCATAAATAGATTTAGGTTCTTTTAAAAGTTTTAATTCCATTTCACTTATAATTCCTAGGGTACCATCTGAACCTATAAAAAGATCTAATAAATCCATGTCTTGCTTTACATAATATCCAGAAGCGTTTTTAACTTGTGGCATATGGTATTTTGGAATAGTACCATTAATTGTTTTGCCGGAATCAGTTTTAATAGAGAATATACCTTTATCTGATATATCTCTTTCCCTCTTTAAGGTTACAGTGCTACCGTCAATTAAAATTACACGTATCTCTTGTATATGATTCCTAGTTGGCCCATATTTAAATGAACAGGCTCCAGAAGCATTGCAGGCTGCCATTCCACCTATTGATGCAGTAGTTTCTGTGGGATCAGGAGAAAAAAAGTAAGTCTGGGAACTTTTCAATCTTTCTAAAGCATCAAGAGATTCTTTGCTCCAATTTTCAGTGTCAAATTCCCGTTTCTTTAGCATTTCTTTAATTTCTGATAATAAAACACCTGGTTGTACCCTAAGAAAAAATGTGTCTAGTCTATCATCATATCGAAGTCCTAATACCTTATTCATTCTACTTAAGTTTAATATATGTCCACCATTAGGAACTGCTCCAGCAGCTATACCAGTACGTGCTCCCTGGAGGGTTACTAAAGTTTTATTTATCTTAAGAGATTCCAGTATATCTATAATTTCAAATTCATTTTTAGGAAAAGAAATAGATTCAGCATTTCCAACTTTTCTAGATTCATCCCTAAGATAGTCTTGATGTTCTTTTTCTACTTTCTTTATAAGAACATTAACCATTTTAATTGCCCCCTTTTGTTTAATTTTCTAAATAAAATGCCCCAAAAATGTTCTAAATATTACATTATATTTGTATTTTGAAATTAAGTATAACTTAAATTGCAAAATTTTTAAAGTTAATTTCCAATATCAAATTAAATTTTATATAAATGAAGACGAGTATAAAATAGAATATTAAAAATGTAGTTAAAATCAAGAGTTTATAATAATAAAAAGCTTAGTTATATTTTAGATAATCTAATGAGGATTAATTTAGCTAAGGAGGCATTAAATATGATTAATACCCAAAAGGCTATAGGGACGTCTATTCAGGTTTCAGAAGATGTGCTGACAGATTTTTTTATGCCTATTAATAAAAGAAAAGGCAAAATTAAAAATAAGTCACATGTAATTCCCATATATTTTTACAGGTATATAGGGTCAGAAAAAAATGAAGAGTTATATCATAAAGAACTAAAAGAATTGGATGATAAATTATTGAATCTAGGTGGTTTATACAGAAGATTTATATCTCCACTACCTAATATAGTGGACAATCAGATATTAGGAAAAATATACTCTGTGTTTGAAGCATACAATGATAAAAATTTTTCTTCAGATAGTCTGGAGGAGATTCTTAACTTATTAATTAAAAATAATATACTTCCAAAATTGAATAATAAGATAATAGATTATTCAATTGAAAAAAGTTTTAAGCAAGTGATAGAAACATACTTTATTAATGAGAAGGTTATAAGTCTAACGCTAATAAAAA
>JAYFRK010000262.1:0-5374 GCA_034925975.1 Clostridium sp. | reverse complement strand
ATGTCAAGCCCTTTATAAAATTTGAGATAAATGTTTATAATATTTTATAGTATATTTTAATGAATTAAAGTTACATAATAAAAAACGGAGGGGTTACAATGATTTTATCAGAAAAAGCAAAAAAAATTTCGCCATCATTGACTTTGGCTATAACAGCTAAAGCAAAAGAAATGGCTAATAAGGGAATAGATGTGATAAGTTTCGGGGCCGGTGAACCTGATTTTGATACTCCAAAAAACATTCAAGATGCAGCAATTAAAGCTATTGAAAGTGGTTTAACCAGATATACGCCAGCTTCAGGTATAAACGAATTAAAAAAAGCCATAGTTGAAAAATTTAAAGTGGATAATGATTTATCATACAAAATTGATCAAATAATAATCTCAACTGGTGCAAAACAGTGTTTGGCAAATGTTTTCCAAGCCGTTTTAAATCCAGGAGATGAAGTGTTAGTGCCAACACCTTATTGGGTTAGTTACCCTGAGTTAATCAAACTTGCATATGGTACACCTGTATTTGTAGATAATAAGCACGAGGATAATTATAAATATACCTTAGAATCTTTAGAAAAAGCACTAACAGAAAAAACAAAAGCTATAATTTTAAATAGTCCTAATAATCCTACCGGTGCCGTTTATACTGATAAAGAGCTTTTAATGATAGCAGAGTTTTCAAAAAAGCACGATCTTATAATAATTTCAGATGAAATATATGAAAAATTAATATATGGAGATAATACTCATATAAGTATTGCTAGATTAAGTGAGGATGCCTACAATAGAACTATTGTTATTAACGGTGTATCAAAATCTTATGCAATGACAGGCTGGAGAATAGGTTATGCAGCTGGGCCAAAAGAAATCATTAAATTAATGTCGAGTATTCAGAGTCATACAACTTCGAATCCTACTTCTATATCTCAATATGCTGCTCTAGAGGCGTTGAATGGTCCACAGAATGGACTTGTATTAATGGTGGAGCAATTTGCTAAGAGAAGAGACTATATGATTTCAAAAATTGACGCTATGAAAAATTTATCTTGTATAAAAGCTGATGGAGCATTCTATATCATGTTAAATATTTCAAGCTCATTTGGTAAAAAAGTAAATGGAATATCCATAAATAACTCTTTAGAATTTTCTAATGCCTTGCTGGAAGTTGAAAGGGTAGCTGTTATACCAGGCATAGCTTTTGGTTTAGATAATTATATAAGATTGTCTTACGCTACTTCAATGGAAAAGATAGTGGAAGGATTGAACAGGATTGAAAACTTTATATCTAAAATTAGATAATTTATAATTTTAGAAAAAAGTGATATAATGATAATAATTATAAATAACTAAAATAATTTTATAGAGGTGAAAAGATATGGTACAAAAAGAAGCAATTGTAAAAACATCTACAGGCTTACATGCTAGACCGGCTACATTATTAGTTAAAAAAGCCTCTTCATTCAAATCTGATATATACTTAGAGTATAACGACAAAAAGGCTAATGTTAAGAGCTTGATTGGTGTTCTATCACTAGGCGTTACTAAAGATTCTAAGGTGACAATTATAGCTTCAGGAGACGATGAAACTCTAGCCACTGAAGAAATGGTGCGATTGATAGAGTCATTGGAATAATAAATAAAAGGCTGAATAGCCTTTTATTTTTGTACTTCTAACTTTTACTCTTGCACTTTTTAATAAATAACAATGTGTTTATTCCTGATAGTCCTACTAGTATATATACTATTCTTTCTATTAATGGAATTGACTTAAGTAAGAAACTTACAAAATTGAAGTTAAATAATCCTATAAGCCCACAGTTTATAGATCCTAATATCACTAATAATAATGATATTTTATCTATTGAGCTTAATTTATACATATGTATATTCCCCCTTTTTACATTAATATAATTCATTTCTTAGTAGAATATATTATATATATCAATAAAATAGAACTTATTTTTGTTTTGAAAAATGCGAACAAAATTACTTACTTATACAAATAATATATGTTATAATATGAATGAAATAATTTATTACACGATATAATATACGTGCATGGAGGTTTGAACATGAATAGAAATACTTACAATACACCATTAAATAGCAGATATGCATCTAGTGAAATGTCATATTTATTTTCAGAAGAAATGAAGTTCAAAACTTGGAGAAAATTATGGGTAGCATTGGCTGAAGGTGAACATGAATTAGGATTAGATATTTCTGAAGAACAAATAAACGAACTTAAAAATAACATAGATAATATAAATTACGAAGTTGCCCAAGAAAAAGAAAAGGAAATAAGGCACGATGTAATGAGTCACGTTTATGCTTATGGACTTCAATGTCCAAATGCTAAGGGTATAATTCATTTAGGAGCAACTAGCTGTTACGTTGGAGATAATACAGATTTGATAATAATGAGGGAAGCTCTTATACTTATAAAAAGTAAACTACTAAATGTAATTAATAATTTATCTAACTTTGCTCTAAAATACAAAGCTCTTCCAACTTTAGGTTTTACACATCTACAACCCGCACAATTAACTACTGTAGGAAAAAGAGCTACTTTATGGATTCAAGATTTAATGATGGATTTAGAAAATCTAGAATTTTTGATAAAAAGCTTAAAGCTTAGAGGCGTAAAAGGTACTACTGGTACACAAGCTAGTTTTATGAAGTTATTTGATAACGACGAGGAACTAGTTAAAAAACTGGATACATTAATAGCTAAAAAAATGAACTTTGAACAGACTTATGAAGTAACTGGTCAAACATATCCTAGAAAAGTTGATTCAATTGTACTGAATACTCTTTCGGAAATAGCTCAAAGTGCATATAAATTTAGTAATGACTTAAGAATTCTTCAAAACATGAAAGAAATGGAAGAACCATTTGAAAAAAATCAAGTAGGATCTTCTGCTATGGCATATAAAAGAAACCCTATGAGATCTGAAAGGATAAGTGCTTTAAGTAGATTTGTAATAGTAAATTCTTTAAATCCTGCAATAACTGCTGGTACTCAATGGTTCGAAAGAACATTAGACGATTCTGCTAATAAAAGATTATCTGTTTCAGAATGTTTCCTTGCTTTAGATGGAGTTTTAAATTTATATATAAATATTAGCGAAAACATGGTTGTTTATGAGAAAGTTATAAAGTCTCATGTAGAAAATGAATTACCTTTTATGGCTACAGAAAATATTCTCATGGAAGCTGTAAAAAGGGGAGGAGATAGGCAGGAACTTCACGAAAGAATAAGGGTACTTTCTATGGAAGCTGCAAGAAGAGTTAAAGAAGAAGGTTTAAATAACGATTTAATCGAGAGAATAATTAATGATTCTTCATTTAAGATGAGCAGAGATGAAATTTTATCGATTATTGATCCTAATAAATTTATTGGAAGATCAGTGGGTCAAGTTGATGATTTTATAAATAATTCAATCAAACCAATTCTTGAAAATAATAAAAATATTTTAGGATTAGACGTTTCAATTAATGTATAAATTAATATTTGAGAATTTATTTATAAATTAAACTTGTTATCAAAATAAATTCAAAAATCAATTTCAAAATAAATTTATACTTATAAAACTACTGTATGAAAAATTTAAATTTCTATTTTATATATAATCGCATTGTATATATTAAAATTAATACTATTCCTATAAAACTATTTGTTATATAATATTAATGTAGTGGTTTAAAATTATGACCACTACATTAATAACATATTTTCAACTTCGCTAAATATAAATTTAGCGAAGTTAGTACATAAAAATAGGAGGGGATTATGAATTATAAGCTTAGAACCATATTTGATCCAACACTTCCGGAATACCTAAATGAATTTTTAAACTATCTTGGAACCATCAGAGGTAAATCTCAAAATACACTAGCCGGTTATAAGTGGGATTTATCTATGTTTTTTAGATTTTTAAAATTATATAAAGGATACGTAAAAGAAGATGTAGAATTCGACCAAATACCTATTGAGGATATAGATGAGAACTTTATAAGAAAAATAAAATTATCCGACTTATATGCTTTTATATCTTTTACTGAAAATTATAGAAATAACAGCAGTTACGCTAGAGCAAGAAAAGTAGCTGCATTAAAATCTTTTTTTAAATATCTTCATGGTAAAGCTAAACTTATCGACGAAAATCCAGCAATAGAATTAGAGACGCCAAAAATAAACAAAAGAAATCCAGTTTATCTAACTTTAGAAGAAAGCAAAGTCCTACTCTCATCTATCGACGGAGAAAACAAAGAAAGAGATTATTGTATAATTACTTTATTCTTAAACTGCGGTTTGAGACTTTCAGAATTATGCAGCATAGATATATCCAGAATTAAAGAAGATACTTTAACTATTGTAGGTAAAGGAGGTAAAGAAAGAACCGTATACTTAAACACCGCCTGCTTAAAAGCTATACGTAATTACTTATTTATACGTCGATCCAAAGATAACAAAGTAACACCAGAAGATAAGGACGCATTATTTATAAGTAAAAATTATAGGCGAATTAGCAAGAGAAGCGTTGAACTTTTAGTAAAAAAATATATTTCAAAAGCAGGTCTTGATAGCAAGAGGTATTCTCCTCATAAATTAAGGCACACAGCTGCCACTTTAATGTATAAATACGGAAATGTAGACATAAGAAGCCTTCAAAAAATATTAGGCCACGAAAATGTATCAACAACACAGATTTATACCCACGTAGATGATGAGACTCTACGACACGCAGTGAGTTTAAACCCTTTAAGCGATGAAGAATAATAAAAAGTCGTTCTAGTAAATACAAGAACGACTTCTATTATTTATACTACTTTTTTATTTTATTAATGGTCACCAATCCAGGGAATACTTCATTTATGATCTTAGAAGATTCTTCATCTTCAAAAAGTTCGCTTAACCCATCAACATCATCTATGTATTCTATTTTGACATCAGATTCTGCTAACCCCTCATTCACGGAAGCTAAAACCTCCAAATTCGAACATTTGTTCTTTTCATCGTTAACCTCACTTAAATCAACTTCAAAATTTTCAAGTTCTCCTTCTTCTAAAATTTCATCAATATTAATAATTTTAGAATCATATCCCTCTAATTCTAAACATTTGCCACAGTTATTACATTGTTTATTTGAGTTTAAATCACATTTATTACATTCACCACAATTAATACATAATTTATCAACTTCAAAAATACAAGATTTAGCCATATCTATCCCCTCTTCCTATTTCATTAATGTATTATATCAAAAGATTATATAATAATCAATATTTGCAGAACATTAGTTTGATATAACAGAAAATCTGTGATATAATTCAAAATATAGGGTAAGGAGTGTATAAAATGAGCGATACTAAAAGAG
>JAYFRK010000007.1:0-11195 GCA_034925975.1 Clostridium sp. | reverse complement strand
ATGCTATAGGTTTGCTAAATGAAAGGCCGCCTCTTCAAATGTTGATACCACTAGATGGCAACTCTTATATAGAAACTTGATGAAATATCTATAATTTAGTATAAAATCTTATAATTTACTAATAAAAATTGCGATAGATATAATAAACTATATCTATCGCAATTTTATTATATTTTTAGGAAACATTGCATAAAACTCACAGGCCTTTATTAATTGTTCTACAGGAACCTGCTCTCTTGGACCATGAGCAAAAATTTCATTTCCCGGACCAAATCCAATAGTCGGTATTTTATACTCACCCATAGTTGCACTTCCATTAGTACTTAATCTCCATTTGTCTATCTTAGGCTCTTTATCAAACATTTTTCTATAGGTCTTTATAGCAGCCTTTAGAAAAACACTTCCATTTTCTATACACCAATATGGAGAGTACTTATTTAATGGATATACAACCCCTGTATAACTAGGTTTCTTACACTTTGCTATTTTCACCTTGGAATTTTCCAATCCCTTTAAAGTCTTTATTTCTCTTAAGGCTTTACTTGAATTCTCCCCTGTGGTAATTCTTCTATCAATTTTAATTTTACATTCATCTGGAATTGATCCTTTAGATGGTGTATTAAAATATATTTGTGTTACGGCAACGGAAGCCTTTCCTAAAAGACTATCTTCTTTAAAATTTCTATTTAATTCTTCTAACTGATGAATAATTGGTACAGTTTTATAAATAGCATTTATACCTCTTTGTGGAGAGCCAGCATCACAAGATAATCCCTTTGTAATAATCTCAAATTCTACCCTGCCCCTATGTCCTGTGTATATGTTTAAATTAGTAGGTTCTGTTATAATCACAAAATCCGGTACTATACCATCTTCATTTATAATATAATGCCAAGCTAGTCCATCACACTCTTCTTTTAAAACTGTACAAGTAACATATAGAGTGTAATCATCTTCAAGGCCTAATTCCTTTATTATCTTAACTGCATATATTATTGAAGCCACCGCACTTTTTTGATCTGCTGCCCCCCTCCCATATATGATTCCATCTTTAATAATTCCATCAAATGGATCTAGTTGCCATAATTCTCTATCTCCCACATCTACAGTATCCATATGTGCATCCATTGCAATTACTGTTTTTCCATTTCCTATTCTGCCTATAACATTTCCAAGTCCATCTAGGAATACACTATCGAACCCTACCTTTATCATTTCTTCTTTAATTCTTAAGGCAACTTTTTGTTCTTGTCCACTAATACTTGGAATTTTAATAATATCAATGAGAAATCCCGCCATATCTTCTTTATAAGCTTCTGCCATATGAATAATTTTTTCTTTTATGTCCATTTATTTTGTCCTTTCTTTAAATATTATTTTCTTATATATCCAACATATGTTTTACATTAATTTATATTAAATAACACAAAATGTATTCCTAAAAAAATTAAAAGGTTGTCAACATTAATGACAACCTTTTTCCCTTAAAACAAGTTTTCCAATTGCACTATATTTTCTAAAGAGAACTTGTCCTTGTTCAGTACAAATAACCCCACTAGAATTGTAGATAAAAATATTTTTGATAATTTTCCCTTTTTATAAAAAAAATTTATAGCTCCAATTAGGAATCCAACCCCTGCCCAAACTGCTATAATTGGTATAGTGGGAAATAGCCCATCAATAAACAAACTAAAAAAATTAATTGGTACATATATAATTGATAATACTGGTACAAATATATTTTTTATTATATAAGGAGATATAACAGTAGCTACAAAACTAATTAAAATTCCACTTGGAGATTTCATAGCAGAAATTAAAATAATACTTAATATAATAAAGCCTACAATCATATACTTAACTAAAAAATCGTTATTTTCAAATAATATTGAAAAAGCACTTCTAAAGTTTTCCCATATTTGTTCATAGCTAGGACTGGAATATGTATACTTCTGAGTGTATAATTCAATAAAACTAGTTTTATCTTCTGTAAATATAAAAATTGGCAAAATAAATATAGCTCTAATGATTAGAAAGATTAAGCTATATATAGTTCCCTTAAGTACAAATTTACCAACCTTCCATCTTTTCTCCTTAGTTATTGGCATGTAATTACTTAAATTATCAATGATGATTAACTTGTCTGACATAATGTTCACCTCCAACTTCACAAAGGATTATATTAACATATTACCATATATTTACATATTATACATCATTTCCTTTATTTTGTAATATAAATTTTATAGAGCTAAATAAAAAAAGCCTGCAGTTTAAACTGCAAAGCTTCAAAATATTTATTATAAATTTTGTTTATTATTATCTTATAAACTTATATTCCTCTCTTCTACCCCGTCTTCTAAATATAATTAGTGTTATTAACACCCATATAGAAGCAATTGCCCAGCCACCGACTACGTCACTAGTATAATGAACTCCTACATATACTCTACTTATACCAATTAAAGCTGCATAAATAAATATTAATATACTTAAAATGTGAGCAAGTATCCTATTTCTAAAATTATCTAATATAAAATATATAATTATCAACGCTCCTGCCATTGAAATCATAGAATGACCACTTGGAAAACTATAAGTTCCTACATTGGTATACTTACTAATGTCTACTAGCCTAATTCCTTCTGGCCTTGGTCTCCTAGCTACATATTTCAAAAGTTGACTAGCAATAGCAATAATTAGTATATTTATAGCATAAAATTTTGCTTCCCTTTTTTTACTAATACGATATAAAAGTATTATTACTAGAATAGTAAAAATAATAGCAAATGCAGTATCTGCACTTCTACTTGTAAACACAAATATTTTGTTTAAATACCCTCTTCTCACTTGTGATACATAATTTATAACTTGTCTATCGATCTCCCCGCCACCAGCCTTGAAGCTATCTTTAAGCTTAACTAAAAATAATCCTATCCATCCAATAGTCATAAGGGCTAAAATATATATGTAGTAGGTTGGATTATTCACTCTTTTGTTTTTTGTGCTTATTAAATACATGCCTCTTCTCCTTTGCATAAAAGTTATTTTATATTTCCAATAAATACTATTTAAATATCAATTGAAATCAATGCTTATTATATTGTGGTCAACCATAAACAAATTCCTTAATAGTATACTACTTTTCAAATTCACTGTCATCCTTATACCATCAGTAGTTACTCTTTATTAACATTTTAGCCTGCAAATCTATCTGAAATGAATATTGATTCTTACAATTACTTAAAACTTTTCGTATTAATATATTCTTCATAAATTAACTGCTTTCCTTCTGTCCAAGGTTTATACTTCTTAAAAAATTCTACTCTTTCACTTATCGGAGGATGGTCATATGTCCACAACTTATAAATTGGATCTGGATTTGGAATTACAATTCCACTTTCCGATAATTTTTGAAAAGAAGAAATGGCAGCTTCATTATCTCTTGTAATTTCTATAGCAAAAGTATCTGCTTGTTTTTCCATATAGCAGGAATAAGTATTAGAAGAAGGTGTTATAGCCAAAATACATAAGTTTAACATTAATATTATTAAAGGTAATGAGGCTATATCCTGTAAGCTGTTAAACTTAAATTTGTATTTATATTTGTCTATTATATAGGGTGCTATTGCATAGATTATATAAAAAATCACAAAAATACTTATTATTTGTAAAATCATCATCTTCTTTATATGTCCAAGTACATAATGTCCTATTTCATGGGCAGTTACAAATTTAATCTCTCTCAAATTAAGCTTATCTACTGTGGTATCCCATAAAACTATTCTTTTAGACTTTCCTATTCCAGTCATATATGCATTCATCATATCAGTTTCTTTACTCTTATCAACTTTTAATATGTTGCAGTTTTCTATATTTGCTTGTTTTGTTAGATTTATAAGACTCTGTTCCATTTGCTTATCTTTTATAGGTTTAAAATCATTAAATAGCGGATCAATTACTATAGGCTGTGCCAAGAACATTATAAAGGTTAGCGGTATTGATATAATACCTGTATATATCCACCATCTTTTAGGGCTTGCTTTTATTATTCTATAAGGTATCCATAAAATCAAAAATATTACTATAGAGCTTATACCAAGATTTATAAGATAATTTTTAAGCCACAATAAAAAAGGCTGATGTGATAATCCAAAATAATGTCTTTGAACATATCCTCCATAATAACTTAATGGAAAAGATATTAGATCATTAATTAGATTATAAAGAACACCATATATACCAATTGTAATAAAATAAGTCTTACCAATACTTTGAGAGGCATTTCTAAGCTTTGCAGAAAACCCTGTAGCTAAAAAAACTATAGGAATTCCGATGCTCACTATTACTTTTAATCCTTTAACCACTCTGTCACTTTCATAAAATTTTTGCCCTATTTCCTCTCTACTTTTAGCATTTTGTTCTACAGAAATTGTATTTAGTTTTTCATAAGATAAACACTGCTTATTATTTATAGATATAATTCCACTTAATATAAAGATAAATATAACAAATTTCAATAATTTATGGCTCTTCATAATATAAAAATCCACCCCCAAGTATTAGCATAGTAATGAAAAATTTTCCTTTAATTTTCTTAATATTATAGACTTAATCTCATTATATGTATACTCTTGCTTTTAAAAATAATTATAAAAAATTTTAAAAAAGGCTATGTTTTAAGAGATTGTTGATTTCGTATAATATCGAAAATAATTCTAAATTTAGTATAGCAACTGTAGCTAAACTTTCATTAACTCGCATAGCTCAGACAAATGAAAGTTCTTAACGCTACAATTGCTATACTAAATAAGAATTATAATTTCTCATTATAATGAACTCAACAATCTTTAAAACAGCCTTAACCTACTAATGGAAAGTTTTAAATGAATGTAAAAACCAACATTCATTTAAAACAAATCCTTAAAAAAATATTGACATGAGAGTGGGTACGCGTATATACTGTATATATACATTATATACAGTATATACACACTTAACAGTCTAGACTATTAGTTAGGAGAATGATAGATGAAAATAATAATTTCTAATTCCTCTGGTGAGCCAATATATGAACAAATCGCCAATCAAATAAAAAACCTAATAATAAATGGTGAATTAGAAGAAGGAGATTCTCTTCCATCCATAAGAAGCCTTGCAAAAGAGCTTCAGATAAGTGTAATTACCACTAAGCGTTCTTATGAAGAATTGGAAAGTGAAGGCTTTATCGAGACTGTGGCAGGAAAAGGCTCCTTTGTAGCAGCTCAGAACAAGGAACTTCTACGTGAAAAAAGACTAAAATTAATTGAAGAAAAACTTATTGAAGTAGTTTCTGAAAGTAAAATGTTAAATTTAAGCTTAGATGAAATTGTAGACATGTTAAAAATTCTATATGAAGAAAATTAGGAGGTTTATTATGGATAAAATTTTAGAAATATCAAACTTACGCAAAGAATATAAGGATTTTACTTTAAATGATATAAACTTTCATCTTGAGAGAGGATATATAATGGGATTCATCGGTCCTAACGGAGCCGGTAAAAGTACAACTATAAGATTAATTATGAACTTACTCCATAAAAATGGTGGTGAAGTTAAAATATTTGGTATGGATAATATCAAAAATGAAAAAGAAATAAAAGATAAAATAGGTTTTGTATATGATGAGAACTACTACTATGAAGAATTGAGCATGGAAAAGATGAAAAAAATAATAGCTCCCTTCTATAGTAAGTGGGATGAGAATGTTTTTAATAAATATATGAAAGATTTTGATCTAGATCCAAAGAAAAAAATTAAAACTCTTTCTAAAGGAATGAAAATGAAATTTTCATTAGCTATAGCACTATCTCACAACGCTGAACTAATTATAATGGATGAGCCGACATCTGGACTTGATCCAATCTTTAGACATGAGATATTAGATATATTATACTCTCTTATTCAAGATGAATCTAAAAGTGTATTTTTCTCAACTCATATTACTACTGATCTTGAAAAGATAGCAGATTATATAACTTTTATAAACAAGGGAAATATAGTTTTCTCCAAATCAAAGGAAGAAATTTTAGATACTTATGGACTTGTAAAAGGCGGCCTTGAAGTTTTAAACAGCAGCTTAAAAAATGAATTTATAGGAATCCATGAAAATCACTTTGGATTTGAAGCTTTAACTGACAATATTCCTAAGATAAAAAAACTATTTAAAACTGATGTAATTATAGAAAAACCAAGTCTTGAAGACATAATGGTTTATAGTGTAAGGAGGTAATTTTATGATAAACCTTATAAGGAAGGACTTTGCATTAACATTCAAAATGAGATCTTTAATTGTCTTTGCTCTATATTTTTTTCTACTAATTACCTTAGCTGATAATCTTAATTCCGATAGTAGATATATTTTAATAATAACTACAATAGCTTACTTTCTCTCTAGTGAAACATTTATATATGATGATAAAACAAAATCCTATTATGTAATAAATTCTCTTCCTATTAAAAGAAGTGATGTAGTTATATCAAAATATTTAAGTATAATTGTTTACATTATAGTAGCTATAATTTCAGTTGGGCTAGCTGGTGCTTTTATATCTTCAACAAAACTTATTTCTGGAATTAACCTTATAAACTTAAAAGTAATTAAGTATGTTATTTTATCTAGCTTTATTATCATGGCAATAAATTTTCCAATATACTTTAAATACGGTTTTAGACAAGCCAAATTATTAAATTTTATAATATACTTTACTTTTTTTACTTTAATAAATGCAGCACAATCTATTTTAAGCCTTGAAGCTGTAGAATCCTTTATAACTTTTATGGCAAAAAATTCAACAGTAATAAACTCTCTATCACTAGTTATGGTTTTAATTTTCACAATAATATCCATGCTTATATCTATAAAAATATACGACAAAAAGGATATGTAGATTGGAGGTACATGAATGTTTAACTTAGTTTTGAAGGATTTTAAACTTATTTCAAAGTATAATATATTTATAGCTATATATGGACTAATACTTTCCCTCTCTGGTCTTAAAATGGGATCAAACCCAGGCTTACTTTATGTAATATCAATAATAATTATAACTTATATATCAGTTCTTTACTCAAATGGGTATGATGATAAGTATAAAATACATGTATCCTTAAATAGCATGCCTATTATTAGAAAAGAAGTGGTTATGGCAAAATACACCTCTTTCATCCTTCAACTGATCTTTACTTCTGGGATTATAATAATATTTACATTATTTTTAAACTTAATTGGAATAAAAGCAGCTGCTAGAACAGCTAATATATGGGATCTAATTGTATCTTTTAACATACTTGGCCTATTTTACACATTTTATTTTCCACTCTATTATAAATATGACTATAATAAGCTTAGAATCTTTAATATGGGAATATACTTTCTAATATTAATTATGCCAGGATATATTCCAAAACTTTTAAAGTATGATGTAGGTACAAAATTAATAAATTGGGTTCTTTCAATAAATAACATGAATACTATACAACTAATTATCCTAGCAATAGTCTTTATATTATTAATCATTTCCTATATATTATCTTCTCAAATATATAGCAAAAAGGAATTCTAAATATCCCTGTAATATTGACATGAAATATGCCTTGGTATATGATTAAAATAGCATTTAAAGTGCCTTTCATCATTCACATTGATGAGAGGCTTTTAAATATGTTATCTATTTGTATTCCAAGTAAATTATTGTCTTGTGATAAAAAATAATGCAATAATTATTTAAAGCATACAGAAATATTTATATAGGAGTGAAGACAAATGTCAGCAAAAGAAGTTAGAACAAGATTTGCCCCAAGTCCAACTGGATATATGCACGTTGGTAATTTAAGAACAGCTCTTTATACTTACTTAATAGCAAAACATGCCGATGGAAAATTTATATTAAGAATTGAAGATACAGATCAAGAAAGGTATGTTGAAGGTGCTGTTGATGTAATATATAAAACTTTAAAAATGACAGGATTAAATCACGATGAAGGCCCAGATATAGGTGGTCCTGTAGGTCCTTACGTTCAAAGCCAAAGACGTGGAATGTATATGGACTATGCAAAGGAATTAGTTGAAAAGGGAGAAGCTTATTACTGCTTCTGCGATAAAGAAAGATTAGATTCTATTAAGGAAGATTCAGAAGATCCTGAAAAGAAAGTATTTAAATATGATGGACACTGTAGAAGCTTATCTAAAGGTGAAGTTGAAAAAAATTTAGCTGATGGATTACCTTTTGTTATAAGACAAAAGAATCCAACTGAAGGAATAACAACTTTTGAGGATGAAATTTATGGAACAATTACAGTAGATAACTCAGAACTTGAAGATATGATATTAATAAAATCAGATGGACTTCCTACATATAATTTTGCAAATGTTGTAGATGACCATTTAATGGGAATTACTCATGTAGTTCGTGGTAATGAATATTTATCATCTGCTCCAAAGTACAATAGACTTTATAATGCTTTTGGATGGGATATACCTACTTATGTACACTGTCCTCCAATAATGAAGGATGCTCATAACAAGTTAAGTAAAAGAAACGGAGATGCTTCTTTTGAAGATTTACTTGCAAAGGGATATTTAAAAGATGCCGTTTTAAACTTCATAGCTCTTCTTGGATGGAATCCTGGAACAGATCAAGAAATATTTACTCTTGAAGAATTAGTTGAACAATTCGACTATAAAAACATACACAAGGCTCCATCTATCTTTGATACTGTTAAATTAAAATGGATGAATGGAGAATATATAAAGAAACTTTCTCCTGAAGAATTCCACAGCCTTGCAATGCCATACTACAGTGAGGTTTTCAATGCAGAAGAACTAGAAAGACTACTTTTAGTTAAAATAAGTGAATTACTTCAAACTAGAGTGGAAGTATTAACAGATATACCAGAAATGGTAAATTTCTTTAAAGAACTACCTGGCTATGAAATAGATCTATACACTCATAAGAAAATGAAGACTAACCCTGAAAATTCACTAGTAAGTCTTGAAAAAGCCCTTCCTGTATTAGAGGCTCTAGAAGATTGGACATTTGAATCCATCCATAATGCTGTTTTCGGACTTATTGGAGAAATGGGAGTAAAAAATGGTATTGTGCTATGGCCACTTAGAACTGCTCTATCAGGTCAACCTTCTTCACCAGGCGGCGCTTTTGAACTTGCTGAAATAATGGGGAAAGAAGAGTCTTTAAAGAGAATTAGAATTGGAATTGAAAAACTTAAATAAACTTATTTAAAAAGAAATCGCTAATCACTAATCACTAATTTCTTTGATATTTCTTTATATCTAGAAATTAGCCGTTAGTGACTAGCGATTGTTTTTTAATACCGGCTACTACAACTTATTAATCATACTTGCTAAATATCCTGCTCCAAAACCATTATCTATATTTACTACACTAGTTCCACTGGCACAGCTATTTAACATAGAAAGTAGTGCTGAAAGTCCTCCAAAATTTGCCCCATAGCCTACACTGGTTGGTACTGCAATAACAGGCTTATCTACAAGACCTCCTACAACACTTGCAAGAGCTCCCTCCATACCAGCAACAGTAATAACTACTTTTGCACCTCTTATAATGTCTAATTTACTAAAAAGTCTATGTATTCCTGCCACTCCTACGTCAGTAACTCTCTTTACTCTGTTTCCTAATATTTCAGCTGTAATAGCTGCTTCTTCTGACACAGGCAAATCTGATGTCCCTGCTGTAACTACAGCAATGTAAGAATTGGTTAATTGTATATCTTTCTTCTTTACTGTAATAGTTCTTGCAAGTTCACTATAACTAGCTTCTGGACAAATTTCTTTAACTGCATCATACATTTCTCTAGTAGCTCTTGTGCCTAAAATATTACTGTCCTTTGTGTTCATAAATTCTACAATACTTTTCACTTGATCTACTGTCTTTCCTGCGCAGTATATAACCTCTGGATAACCTACTCTCATTTCTCTATGATTATCTATTTTTGCAAATCCTAAATCTTTGTATGGTAAATCTTCAAGCTTTGTTGCAGCTTCATCTACTGTAATAGTTCCGTCTCTAACTCCATCTAAAAGTTTTTTCATTTCCTCAGAGTTCATCTTAATTCTCCTTTACTATAGTTTCATTAAGACTGCCTGTTCTATAACCTTGTATATCTAGTGATACATACTTAAATCCAAAACTTTTAAGTTTATTTGAGATCTCATCTAAAAGCTCTAAGTTGAATAATTTTGTCATATCCTCCCTTGGAACTTCAATTCTTGCTAAATCTCCATGACACCTTACACGTACTGCTAAAAATCCCCTGTCCATCAAGTATCTTTCGGCATTCTCTATTTTACGAAGCTCTTCTTCCTTTATCTCATTTCCATATGGAATTCTTGATAATAAACATGCATAAGCTGGTTTATCCCATGTTTTCAATCCTAATTCCTTTGATAGTTCCCTAATTTCCATTTTAGTGAACTCATTTTTAAGTAACGGACTTTTAATTTGAAGCTCTTTTAATGCTCTAAGTCCAGGTCTATAGTCTTTTGTATCATCAAAGTTTGTTCCATCTACCACGTATTTATATCCATTATTCTTTGCAAATTCACTTATCATAGTAAATACAGCCCTTTTACATAAATAGCATCTATCTTCAGGATTATATTTGATTTCATCCATTACTACAGGAACTTCTAGAAACTCGTGTCTTATTCCTATTTCCTTAACTAACTCCTTTGCCTCTTCTATCTCCCATTTAGGAATATATGGAGAAACTACTGTAAGGGCTGCAGCTTTATCTCCTAGTGCTTCCTTTGCCGCTCTAAGTAAGAAGGTACTATCTACTCCTCCTGAAAATGCCACTACTACACTTTCTAACTCCTTAAGATACTGTAAAAGATTAATGTATTTTTCATTATTCATCTTTAGCTTCCTCCTCTATATTCCTATAAACTTCGTTATATACGCTGTTTATTGATACGCAATTATCCTTTGCAAGTTTCTTACAATCATCATATTCTGGTTTTAGGTTAACTAATTTATCTTTGTAATAGGATTTTTTTATTTTAACTTCACCATATATGGTATCTACTCCTTGAAACTTTCTATTAAGCTTCGTTCTTTTTACTTTGTATTCTCTAATACCAATAGATGTAGTCTCTTCAAATACTATTTCTTTTA
>JAYFRK010000526.1:0-4376 GCA_034925975.1 Clostridium sp. | reverse complement strand
TAGATTTGACAAAAATAAGGATGAATTGAGTTTTTTCAATTCATCCTTTAATATTAATTCTTAATTTATAAATATTAATACTTAGATATCTAGAAGATTTCTGCGATAATCTAAATATACTTCTCTTAATTCTAACATTTTAGCATCCATTTCAATTTGAAGTTCAGAAACAGTATTAAAATCGTTATTTTCTATAGCTTCTCTTGTACGTGTAAATAAAGATTTTCTAGAATAAGAGTCTTTCATTAAATAATATCTTAATTCATTAACTCTTTGCCAGCGAGTTACATCAATATCATGAGCCTTTTCAGCATCATGGAGTATTTTGTAACTTCTAATTTCATTTGAATAGTTTTGAATTATTCTATAGTTAATTTCTGTAATCCATCTTTTTTGAACAGCTGATCTAAAGCTGCCTAATATTTGATCAGTAAATACATCTCCAGATTTAAGCACTGATACCTTTTCAGGATAATTATCTAGTGCTACAAGGTTTTCGTGCACTGTTGCTGGAGCTTTTCCGAACAATCTGTTTCTCTCTTCTTCAGTATAGTCTTCAAACACATCGTGTTCACTTCTATAGGCTCTGTCTTTCTCAAGATAATCTGTTTCAACACCAGCTTCTTTTGAAAGCTCTGCTAGAAGGGCATCTTCTGTTTTATGATTAGTTACTGCATAAGTTATACCATCGTTACAAGCCATAAATAGTGCAGCCAATGCTAAATAGGTATTTGTATGTGGATTTGGTGATCTTAATTCAAATCTAGTAGCAATAGGAGCTGCAGTATCACGAATAACGCCTAGTAGTATAGTTCTATTTCGTGAAGGCATATCTACAGAATGTCCTATAGAAGTAACTATACATATAGGAGCTTCAAATCCAGGTTTTAATCTTCTAAAAGAATCATTAGTAGCAGATACAAAAGGATTTATAACTTCGTAATTTTTTAATACTCCCATTAATGAAGCATATCCATATATACTTAAGAAATGACCTCTTGTTGATGCAAATAGATTTATTCTTTTTCCGTTTTTTAATTTTAATGCTATACTCAAATGTGTGTGTTCTCCGCTTCCGGCTACTCCATCAACTGGTTTAGCAAGGAATGTAACATCTAGGCCGTGTCTTCTGAATGTTTCTCTAAGCAATATTCTGACGAACAATTCGTTATCTGCCGCTTGGAGAGCATCTGAATATTTCCAATCTATTTCTAATTGTTCCATTATATGGGTTAAACTACCATCTTCTCCAAGAGTTGCTTTAACGCCGCCAACTTCTTTATGCCCCATTTCAGCTTCTAATCCGTATTTGTCCATTAGAGTTAAGGTTTCTTCTAAAGCAGTTCTAACAGAACCTTTTGTTCTAGTCCAATATTGTTCTTGAAGCACTTGAGAGGTTGTTAGTTCTTCAATGTGAGCTTTTTCTTCGGGAGTTTTTACCCAAAACTCTAATTCAGTTGCTGCAGTTGCAATTACATCTTCAATATCATCGATAGTTATGTCGTATTCATCTAGTAAGTTAGGGTATTTTTTGTAAAGTTCCATAAGATTATTTTCAATATTAGAAATGGAAGATTTAAGAATGTGTCTTGAATCTATTGCTTTGCCTTCGTGGATTAAGAAGCAAGGAAGTCTAAGTGTTCCAATAGGCTTTCCAGTTTCCTCGTCTATGTTTTCAAAATTATAGTCTATAAACCAGTTAACTTCGGTATCTGGAATCATATCTACTTTTGCATCGTTTAAAGTAGCTATACCTGGAAAAGCTACAGAAGAACCATCGGTTTGAATAGCTCCTTTTAGGAAACCGTTTATATCATCTAAAAATATTCTTATTGGAATTTTAGCATCGGTATCATTACCTAATAAATCTATACCAATGACGGATACAAATTTTATCTCAGGATGTAAAGTTAAAAGTTCTTTTAAACAACTCTCAGAATGATGTGATTTTGGGATTACATAAACTAGATCATTAAACATAAATATCCTCCTCTTCATAAAAGTACTTAAATAGCCCTATATAATTTTTCAATATTTATTATTTTATTAAATGTCATTTTGATAATTCTATAAAAATTCTATTATGAATTTAATAAATTGTCAATGTGTTTAAACACATTTTATAAGCAGTGAAAAGGTTTAAAAAGAAGTTTCCTTTACTATAGGTAATTATAAAATTAATATTAGAATTAAAATTATATACTTAAAATTAAACTTGTTATGCCAAAATATTATTGAAAATATGGTGTATATAGTATTAATGTAGTAATATAAATAATTGTGCAGTATAATTTTATTATTAAATAACTTTTATATATTAAATGCTATAATATTACCTTAACATATAGGATTTGAACAAGTGGAGGTGATGGCTATTTTGCAAAATGAATATTTACATATGAAAGATTGTAAAGCAGATAGGCCTATTGGATTTTTTGATTCAGGAGTAGGAGGACTAAGCGTATTAAAAGAGGCTATTAATGTACTTCCTAATGAAGATTTTATATACTTTGGAGATTCTAAAAATGCTCCGTATGGTGTAAAAAGTGTTAATGAAGTAAAAGAGTTAAGCTTTCAGGCGGCTGATTTTTTGCTTGAGCATAAAGTTAAAGCAATTGTAGTTGCATGTAATACAGCAACTAGTGCTGCCATTGAAGATTTGAGAAAAAAATATAAAGATATTCCTATAATAGGAATTGAGCCAGCTTTAAAGCCAGCAGTAGAGCTAAGAAAATCTGGTAAAATAGTTATAATGGCAACACCTATGACTTTAGCGGAAAAAAAGTTTCAATGTTTAATGGAAAAGTATAGATCCGAAGCGCAAATATTTCCTCTCCCTTGTCCTGGACTTGTAGAATTTATAGAAAAAGGAATAACTGAGGGAGAAGAATTAAATAACTTCATCAGAAATAGATTTTCTAAATTAATACATAATGAAATAGCATCTGTGGTACTTGGATGTACACATTATCCATTTATAAAAAAGGAGCTAAGTAAAGTTTTAGGTGAAAATGTAGATATAATAGATGGAAGTATGGGAACCGCAAACCAGTTAAAGAGAATGATAGTGGCAAATGGATGCCTTAATCCAAAAGAGACAAATGGAAAAGTTGAAATTTTCAATTCTTTAGAGGATGGAGAAATTATAGAAACGTCTAAAAAATTATTAAAAAGTTGAATACATACTTTCTTCAAAATTAAGAATTAATTTAACTAAAAAAGGTTCCATAGCAAAAGCGGCTAAGGAGCTTTTTTTATTAGCGTATATCACCTAAAAATGCACTGAGAATAAATTAGTATTAGAGACATCTCTAATACCATAGAAATAAGGTGATAAAATGAAAGTATTTACTGTAAAAAAGGAAATGGAAGAGGAGTTATCCAATAAAAGTAGGGAAGAAGTGTCTTCTGTTAAACTCTGTGACAAAAAGGAATTTAACTATATTGTTATAGAAAACCCTTCTGATAGTAACGAAATATGTACTATCAGAAATATAAAAATTTTAAGTAAGGATAAAAATACTCAATTATGCCTTATGCAGGGGGAAGAGGATAGAATTAAAAGTTCGGAAGAAATAAATATAACTAATAAGGTGGGAATTTTGAATATTCAAGGTGGATTAAAGAAATGTCCAGATGATGAGAAGATAGAATTATCCAGAGATAGAATTCTTCAAAATGAAGAGTGTAATATACTAAAAGATTCAGTATTAATTATGCTTCCAAAAGGATGTCTGTTCATTAAATTAGATAACGAAGTGTATAATTTAAATATTGATATAAATTGGACAAGTGAAAAAATTATGTGAATCAATTGTACAAGTTATTTCAATAAAGTAAATGTAAAATTTCTTATAACAACTATGTATACTATGGTATAATTTAGTTTATCATAGTAAGTAATGTGAAAATATTAATAAACTTGAGAGGAGATGGGATTTAGTGAATCCAATAGTAACTATTAAAATGCAAAATGGTGATGTGATAAAGGCTGAATTATATCCTGAAATAGCACCTAATACAGTAAATAATTTTATAACCCTTATAAATAAAGGATTTTATAATGGAGTTATATTTCACAGAGTAATTCCTGGATTTATGATTCAAGGGGGAGACCCACAGGGAACTGGAGTGGGAGGCCCAGGATATTCAATTAAAGGTGAATTTTCTGGTAATGGCTTTAAAAACGATTTAAAGCATGCTAGAGGGGTACTATCTATGGCAAGAACTATGGTACCTGATTCAGCAGGAAGTCAATTCTTTATAATGGTGGAAGACTCTCCACACTTAGATAACCAATACGCATCTTTTGGAAAGGTTATAGAAGGTATGGATGCAGTAGACAAAATAGTTAATGCAAAAACTGACTATAGTGA
>JAYFRK010000640.1:0-10476 GCA_034925975.1 Clostridium sp. | reverse complement strand
ACCGTTTACTTTAACCTTTACAGCACCACCTCCAGCAGTTGCTGTAAATTCTTTATTTTCAAGATCCACTTGAGCCTTTTCCATTTCTTGTTGCATTTTTTGCGCTTGTTTCATTAAATTGTTTATATTCATTCCACCCATTCCTGGGAATCCGCCTTTTGCCATGATATTACCTCCCAATTGTATTCTTTATTTCATTTATTTTTGTTGTCCTAGTCTTTAATATTTTACCATTTAGTATTCTATTCATCAATTATTTCTACTAATTCTTCACCAAATGTTTCTTTTAAAATTTGCTCTGGACTTTTTTGATAATCTTCTTTTTTGTCCACAGTATATTTTATTCTAACCTTTTCTTTTAGTGCCTCTGAAAAAATCTCTTCTATTATCTTTCTATTATCCTCTTTTCGTAATCTACTTATGTTAAAAGCATATTCAGGTTCATATTTTACTTCAACAACGCCATTATTGCAAGATTCTATTCTTCCTGTAGTAAGGGAGGCGTATAGTACCATAAGTCTTTTAGCTTTTAAAACTTCAAGTATATCCTTCCAAGACTTTCTAACATCTTCTAAAGTTAGTTTAGAATTCAAATTTTCTTCTATAACAGGACTACTTTCTGATTTATATTCTGACTTTACTCTATTATCAGTGACAAGCCTACTATTTTTAGGTTTTTCTTTAATCTCATCGGCTTCTCTTACATTTATATGTATATTACCTTCCTTTATAATATTCTCTAATTTATTTATTCTAGCAAGCAATACTTCTTTAGATGTATCATACTCTATTTTACACATTTTTATTACTGCAAGCTCTAAATATATTCTACTCTGTTTACTCCACTTAGCCTGCTCTTCACTCTCTTGAAGTATCCTAATACATCTCATTATTTCTTCTATTCTTATTTTACTTGCCTGTTCCTTTATAATATCTATGTTCTCTTCTGACATATCTAAAATTTCTTCTGGATTCTGACTGATTTTTATCATTAAAAGATTTCTCATATGATGTATCATGTCTTTTATAAATAAATTAATATCCTTGCCCCCATATACCATATCATCAATAATTTTCATTGATTTTTCAGCATTCTTATCGATAATACTATCTGTAAGCTTTACTAAATTTTCGTTTGTTATGAGCCCGAGCATATTAATTACTTTTTCATAATCAACCTTACCGTTTCCCATGGATATAGCCTGATCCAATATACTTAATGCATCTCTCATAGCACCATCTGACATTCTAGCGATAAGGCTTAAACTTTTATTATCCGCAAAGTTTCCTTGTTCTTTTGTAATTTTCACAAGCCTTTCCAATATGTCATCACTTTTTATTCTTTTAAAATCAAATCTTTGACATCTTGATAAAATAGTTATAGGTAATTTTTGAGGATCAGTAGTAGCAAGTATAAATATTACGTTTTCTGGAGGCTCTTCTAATGTTTTTAAAAATGCGTTTACAGCACCTTGGGTTAACATGTGAGCCTCATCCATTATATAAACTTTATATTTGCTTTCTCTTGGAGGATATTTTACTTCATCTATAAGATCTCTTATATCATCTACCTTATTATGAGATGCAGCATCCATCTCTGATACATCAATAGCCAACCCTGAGTTTATTTTTTTACACATTTCACATTCATTACATGGTTCTCCATCTTGAGGATTAAGGCAATTTACTGCTTTTGCAAATATTTTTGCTGTAGAGGTTTTTCCTGTTCCTCTTGTACCACATAAAAGGTATGCATGAGCTATTCTGTTATTTTTTATTTGATTTTTTAAAGTTAAAGTAACATGCGATTGACCTACAACTTCATCAAAAGTCTTAGGCCTCCATTCTCTATATAAAGCGGTATATGCCAATTAGAACACCTCTTATCTTTATCCTTTTTAGTAACAACTTAAGCTGTTATAACTATCATTATACCATAATATAACCTATTTTATTTTCTTGCTAAGAAATGAATTTATATTTTCAAGGTTTATTATATCCGTAAATTTTATTATTAAAAAAAGACGCTAAAAGCGTCTTTAAATTTACATTTTAAAGTCGTGCACCTCGTGTCGACAGTGAAATATGAGCGTTACTTATATAGTTAACTCAAATCAGGTTTGCCCACGGCACACGAAAGATCTTACTTACCGCTGCTTCCTTCCAGATCTGACGGAGTTCATAAGTTTTCGTTGCGTGGGGCCCAATTATCAACGCCACTTGTATAAGCCAGACCTCACATTTCAAAGCCTCGACGAGGAATTCAACCCTGCTATAGCGGATTGCAGGTGCAGGACACCGCTAACTTCCCGTCTAGCACGACTAATGGCGGAGAAAGAGGGATTCGAACCCTCGGTAGAGTTTCCCCTACACACGCGTTCCAGGCGTGCTCCTTAAACCACTCGGACATCTCTCCATAAATTTTGCTTATTTTTTAGATTAGTTAAGCAAAGACTATTATACTATCTATTTATGTTTATTTCAAGAGTAATACATACATTTATTTCTAGTACTTATTAGATTATAATATACTATATGCTATTAGTTGAATATTAAGCTTCATATAGTTAAAATAAGTTTAATTTCTAAATCCTACATTTTATATTTTGGCGGAGAGAGGGGGATTCGAACCCCCGGTACAGATTTCTCGGTACAATGGTTTTCGAGACCACCACCTTAAACCACTCGGACATCTCTCCATGCAATACTATACAACATATATACTAAATCAATTTTTATCAATTAACAAGTAGGAATTTTCTATACTATCTAGTAATAAAAAAACTTATAATATTAATCTTAACAACTGAAAAAATAATGTCATTGAACATAAAACTCCATTATTATAAAATAAGATTAAATTATATTAGGAGTGTTATAAATGATTAACATAGATAAATTTGAAGAATCACTTAAAGATAAAGGATATAAACTTACAAAACAAAGAAAATCCATAATTGAAGTTCTTATGGAAAGTAGGGGACAATTTCTTTCTGTAGAGGATATATATTTAAAATGCAAAGAAAAATATCCAAAAACTAATCTATCTACTGTATATCGTAATCTAGAAATACTTGAATTCATAAATCTTGTTCATAGAACAAGTATCAATGGTTCTTCTTCAAGCTATGAAATAATATGCAACGATTGTCACCATCATCACGTTATTTGCAAAAATTGTGGCAAAACAGAAACCATAGACTTTTGCCCTCTTCAAGATATTGAATCTAAAATTAATGAAGATGGTTTTATAGTAACTGACCATAAATTGGAATTATACGGCTACTGTAAAAGCTGTACAAAAAAATTAAAAAACAAGTAATTAATTTATATATTTATTTCATATAAAATAAAAGTAGGGATATGTCTCCCTACTTTTATTAATGCTTTTATTTTAAACTGTTATATATTTTCTCTAAGTTTTCTTTCATGCTTTGTATATAATCCTTATTATCCTCTTTATTTTCAACTGTATATATTTTTTCTACTTTTGCTCCTATTTCCTTTGCTAGGGTTTCTGATACTTTCGGACTAACATTTTCTTCTACAAATATAGTTTTTACATTATTTTTCTTACAATATTCTACTAACTCTTTTAATTTTTTTGCACTTGGCTCTCCTTCTGCAAATACATCTTCTATACTATTTTGTTTAAGGTTAAAATCTCTGCAAATATAAGCAAAAGCTGCATGGCCTGTTACAAAATGCTTATTACTTACTTTATCTAGCTTTTGTCTATACTCATCATATAGACTATCTAGTTTAGCAGAAAATTCTTTGTAATTTTGTTCATAATATGTCTTATTTGAAGGATCTGCTTTGATTAAGGCTTCTTTTATATTATTTGATTGAATTTTTGCCTCTTTTAAACTAAGCCAAGTATGAGGATCATATTCTCCATGACTATGTTCTTCATTTTGTTTATTACCCTCTTCTTCATGACTATTTTTAATAACATTACATCCTTTTGAAGCTTCTACAACTATTAGGTTTTTATTATCAATATTTTTTAAGGTTTTTTCAGCCCATGGTTCCATTCCAAGACCATTGTATACAAATATATTTCCATTATTTATATTTTGTAAATCTTTAGCCTTTGGTTCAAAATCATGTGGTTCTATTCCATTTGAAATTATAGTACTGACATTAACTTTATCTTTACCAATAGCTTCTGCAAATTCTCTTAGAGGATTAAAACTAACAATAATATTTATTTTTTTTGCATTAGAGCTATTTACGTTACTTGCTTTATTTTCTACATTACTAGTCTGCTTATTGCCACATCCTGATAAAATACCCACCATTATAAAAATTGTAATAATGGCAATAATTCTCTTATACATCATATCACTCCTTTTACTTATTGCAAATCATTTGCATTTAGGTATATAATAATCTTAAACTCATTTATTGTCAACACATTATTGTAATAACTTGTTTTTTATGTAAAAAAATTACTTAAGGTTTTGGAGGTTAATTCATGATTGAAATAAATAATTTATATTTTTCTTACAATAAACTTCCTCCTTTTATTCTTAATAATATAAATTTAATTATAAAAAAAGGAGATTACGTATCTATATTAGGTGAAAACGGCAGCGGCAAAAGTACTCTTGTAAAGCTCATATTAAAAATAATAAAGCCATGCAAAGGGAAAATAAATATTAATACTAGTAAAATAGGCTATGTTCCTCAAAGATTTGATAGTTTTAATTCACAATTCCCTATAACTGTATTTGAAGTGCTAAATTCTCATAGAAAAGCTATTGGTATTAAGGATATAGATTTGGTACAAAAAAGTTTAGAAATAGTTAATATGGAAGCTTATAAAAATACTCTTATTGGTAACCTATCTGGTGGCCAGCAACAGAAAATATTTATAGCAAGAGCTATAATGGGAAATCCAAAACTTTTACTATTAGATGAACCCTCTACTGGAATTGATGCCCAAAGCCAAAAAGAAATATACACTATAATAAGAGATTTAAATAGAAAATTAGGAGTTACTGTTATCACTATCGAGCACAACTTAGAAGCAGCTATAGCAAATTCTAATTATATATTTGAGCTTAATAATGGTAATGGCTTACTACGTTCTATAAATGAATATAAAAAACGACTTTTGGAGGTTAATGCCAATGCTACAGTATAGCTTTATGCAAAATGCACTTATGATATCCCTGCTTATCTCTATACTTTGTCCTTTTATTGGTGTATTTTTAGTTCTTAAAAGACATTCTATGATGGGTGATACTCTTGCTCATAGTTCTTTTGCCGGTGTAGCAATTGGAATTATGTTTAATTTTAATCCAATAATAAGTTCATTTATATTTACATCTATTTGTGGAGTTTTAATAGAATTTTTAAGATCTTACTATAAAAAATATGCAGAACTAATCTTAGTAATAGTCCTAACACTTAGTGTAGGTATAGCCATAACAATTATAAGTACTGGAAATATAGGAGCAAACATTAATACTTATCTATTCGGAAGCATTTTGACTGTATCTAAACAAGAACTTTTAACTGTATTAGTACTTAGTATAATTTCTGTTATAATGCTTATAATCCTATATAATCAATTGGTTTATATAACATTTGATGAAGAAGGTGCAAGAATTGCTGGAATAAAAGTAAAATTAATAAACTATATATTCGCTCTTATTGTAGGTGCAACCATATCAGTTTCTATAAGAATAATAGGTATTCTTGTGTTATCTTCTATGCTAGCAGTTCCAGTTGCTACAGCATTACAACTTAATAAAAGCTTTAAACTTACATTAATTTATTCTATTTTATTTGGTTTTATTGATGTGATTGGCGGCCTCATTGCATCTTACTATATAAATAGCGCCCCTGGTGGCACAATTGCACTAACCTCTGTAGTTGTATTGGTATTGGTTATAATACTAAAAAAATTAAAAGCTCTTTAAACTAAAAAAGTGATTGCTTCTTAAATTATATACAATCACTTTTTTTATCTTCTCTTTTCTCTAAAAAATTCTTTTAGCATATCACTGCATTCTTCATTGTACATCCATATAACATCAATCATACTGTTTAATCCTTGATTTTGAACTATATTAGCTACAGAACCACAGCATCCTGATACAGGGTCAAATGTACCTATATATAATCTCCTTATTCTAGATTGTACAATAGCTCCAGCACACATAGGGCATGGTTCCAAAGTAACGTACATTTCACAGCCATTTAATCTCCAATCATTTAAAACTTCTGATGCCTTTTTAATAGCTAGCATTTCAGCATGTGCTGTAGGATCTTTAAGAATTTCTCTAAGGTTATGAGCTGCAGATATTATTTTATTATCTTTAACTATAACTGCCCCAACTGGAACTT
Source organism: Clostridium sp. (assembly GCA_034925975.1). GTDB lineage: Bacteria > Bacillota > Clostridia > Clostridiales > Clostridiaceae > Clostridium_H. Next base: position 4,116 of record JAYFRK010000640.1, on the reverse strand, counting down.
CATTAAGCTTATATGCTAATTCTGCTTCTTCTATTGCCCTTCTCATAAAAAACTTATTCATGTATATCTCCTATACTATAGTTTATAATATTAACCTATAGTATATTATAAACTATCTTACTCTCTTACATTATTATATAATTATTTATATTCTATAAATGGTTTTAAATTATCTATATGTTTATGCTCTTCTTTAATTATTCTAGACAATATTTTATATGTAACTCCCTGTGAATCTTCTCTTGATTTTACTATTCTTCCTTGTATGTCTATGAGCAATGCTAGGTTTTGATTTTCAAGATCTAATGCACTCAATAAAATTTCCTTACTCTCCTTAAAACTTTCAATATTAATACTTTCCTTATATTTATTAACTAAAAATGAAGCCTTATCATAAGCTATAAAGTCTATTTCCTCCTCATTGCCTTTTAGTTGATTTTTTAAAGCCTTATAATATTTTATATGTCTCTCTTCTTCCTTGGCTAATACCATAGCTATAGATTTAACTCTATTATCTTTATGTTCCATGTTTAAAATAGTATTATATATATTAAATCCTTTTTCTTCAATTTCAATAAATTTATCTATTAAATCTAATATAGTATATCCCATACACCTTTCCACCCCATAACAATATTATTATATATTTATAATTATAATAAAAAAGCCTGCAATAATACACTATTATTACAGACTTTTTTGGTGCACCCGAAGGGAGTCGAACCCCCGGCCTTCCCCTTAGGAGGGGGACGCTCTATCCTACTGAGCTACGGATGCATATTAGCTTTTACCATAATATTTTATTTCAGTTTTCATATAATGTCAACCTCATATAGAAAAATGATTATCATAATTTTATAAACTTTGTATGAACTTTACATTAAACTATTTATAAAGCAGATTGACGAAAGTATAATATATCTATAGGAATTATTTTCATGTAAAACATAAACAAGGAGGATATTATATATGATAGATGAATTAAAAAATTTATTTTTAGCTGGTATCGGTTCTGCTGCTTATACTTATGAAAAAGCAGCTAAATTAGTTGATGAATTAGTAGCAAAAGGAAAAATAACTATTGACGAAGGAAAAGAATTATCACAAGAATTAAAAAGAAACTTTAAAGATAAAACAGAAAAAACTGCTGATAAAGTAAAACCTATAACTAAAGAAGATATGAAAGAACTTTTATCAGAAATGAATTTCGCAACTAAAAATGAAATTGAAGAACTTAAAGCAAGACTTGATAAATTAGAAAATAAAGGTGAATAATAGATAAAAGCCCTTACAATTAGTTAAGGGCTTTTATTTTAATATGCGGTTATATTTAGAATATATGTATAAAATAAACATAAGTTAAACTATTCCGCAGTACAAAAGCGAGGTATCATATGGCTAAAAACTCTGTTCAAAGATTTAGAGAAATTGTAAAGACTTTAGCATTTTATGGTTTTGGATATATAGTAGACAGTAAAATAAAAAATCAAAAAAATGCCCCTGCAAATTTAAGAAAAGCTTGTGAAGAACTAGGACCTACCTTTATAAAAATAGGTCAAATATTAAGCACAAGGCCAGATCTACTCTCTGCTGAATATATAGACGAACTTTCAAAACTTCAAGATAACGTAGCTCGTGAACCCATTGAAAACATAAATAAAGTTTTTTATAAGGAATTTAATAAATCCATAGATGAAGTTTTTAAAAGCTTTAATAAAGTTCCACTTGCTTCTGCTTCTATGGCACAAGTTCACGAAGCAACTTTAAAGGATGGAAAAAAAGTTATAGTAAAAGTTCAACGTCCAGAAATAGCTGAAAAAATGTCTTTGGATATATCTATTCTTTATAAAATATCACGTCTTACTAAAGTAAAGTTTAGTGATACTCTTATAGATTTTGAAGAAGCTTTAGATGAACTCAAAACCTCTGCAGAGCAAGAATTAGACTTTAAAAATGAAGTTAAAAATATTGATCGTTTTAAAGAATTAAACAATGAAGTTAAATTTGTAAACGCCCCTTATGTTATTCATGAATTATCAACTAAAAAAGTTATAACTATGGAAAAAATAGAGGGAATTAAAATAAGTAATACCAGAATGTTAAAAAAAGAAGGATATGATCTTCAGGATATAGGAAAAAAGTTAGCTTTATCCTTTTGTAAACAAATATTTGAAGATGGATTTTTTCATGGAGATCCTCATCCTGGAAATATAATAATAAGTGATAATAAAATTTGTTTCATAGACTTTGGAATGATGGGTGTTTTATCTAAATCCTTGAAAAACTCTTTAAGTGAAATGATGTATGCCTTTGCATCTAAAGATATAAATAAACTTATATCTGTACTTATGTCTATTGGAATAAAGAAAGGTTACGTAAATAGAAATAAGCTCTTTGAAGACATAGATTATCTTATAGATAGCTATTTTTCAACTTCTCTTTCAAATGTAAAAATTTCACTTTTACTTGAAGATATTTTAGAAACTGCTAAGGGTAACAATATAAGCCTTCCTAAGGATTTTACAATACTTATCAGAAGTATGATTATAATGGAAGGAGTAATAGTGAAGTTATCTCCAGATGTTCAAATCTTAGATATAATTATGTCTTATGTTAAAAACAGTGGAGACTTTTCTCTATTTAAGAACTTTAATATGGATGAATTTTTGATTAGAGTTGCTACTTTTACTAAAGATTCTTCAAGACTTCCTACTAAAATAATAGAAGTATGCGATAGCGTAATGCAAGGAAGAGCTAAAGTTCAACTAGAACACAAAGACCTAAATAAGAATATAAATGAATTAAATAGAATGATAAATAGAATGGTAATAGGTTTAGTAATTTCCTCAATGATAATAGCTTCATCTTTAATTTTAAATACCAATATAGGTCCTAAATATGCAAATATATCTATAATAGGTTTAGTTGGTTATGGAATAGCTGCTTTTATGGGATTTTGGCTTCTTATATCAATAATACGATCTGGGAAAATATGAAAAGAGATGCATCATTTAAGATGCATCTCTTTTTATTATGCTACTATTTCTCTTCTAGCTTTAATTTTTTCTTGTACTTTATCTGCATGCCCCTTCATTATAACTGAAATTGCTAAGAATACAATCATTATTCCTGCAAGTACTGCTGAGTCATGCGCAAGAGATGAATAATTTACTCCTGAAATTATTTCTCTAAGTCCATCTGTTGCATAAGTAAATGGCATCATTGGGTTTAATACCTTAAAGAACTTAGGAACAACTTCTAGTGGGAAAGTTCCAGCTGATGAAGTTAATTGTAATATTAAAAGAACTATAGCAAGTAATCTTCCAGCTTGACCAAGTAAGAATACAAGGCTTTGTATTATAGCAATAAATACAAAGGATAAAAATACATTAAATAAGAAATATAGTGGTATATTTGCCGGTTTTAATCCTAACATCAATACTACTACACTAGCTAGTACTGATTGTAATATTCCTATATATCCATAAGATAAAAATTTACCAAGTACTACTGAAGCTGGACTTGCATCTATATCATCATCTACTTTGTCTGTTATAATAAAGAACATCATAAGAGCTCCTACCCATAAAGACAATGGTATAAAGTAAGGTGTAAATCCTGTTCCATAGTTAGGTACTTTATTTATTGGTGCTTCATTAAGTATTATAGGTTCAGATACAAATTTACCCATATCATCACTACTAGCTTTTAATTTGTCATTCAATTCCTTTGAGCCATCTCCTAGTTTATCACTAAGTTCCTTTGACCCATCATAAAGTTTATCTACTCCATCAGAAAGCTCAGGAATTTTTCCATTTAATTCTTTTAATCCATTATTTAATTTTGTTGAACCATCAGCTAAGGCATCTACTCCTGATATTAATTGATTAGAAGCACTATATAATTGATTAATCCCACCTGTTAATTGTGGCATTGATGAAATTAATCCCTTTGCCATAGCTATATTTTTATCATTTAAAGCATTCTGTGCTACTTCTAATATTTTTGCATTATCACTTAAATCCTTTTTCATCTTTACTAGTTGACTTACTAGTTGTGGTGAATTTTTAATTGAAGCCATTTGCTCTGGTGTCATGTTCTTTTCTAATGCTTCAA
>JAYFRK010000039.1:0-1624 GCA_034925975.1 Clostridium sp. | reverse complement strand
ACTTTACTTGCGCATTCTACTTTTTCTTTAAAAGTTTTCTTTTCATGATACCCTGATTCGCAAAATCTATCACTACAAGAGCCAAAAGCCCATACTCCAACTGAATATAAGCGTCTTTCCATAAGTGTTAACCTCCATTTTTAAGTAGGTTAAGGCTGTTTTAAAACAGCCTTTTATTTATACTAAATTTTATCAAATGCTTGTTCTAAATCTCTAATTATATCTTCTGGATCTTCTATACCTATGGATAATCTTATTAATCCATCAGTAATTCCACTTGTTCTTCTTTCTTCGACTGGTAATGATTTATGAGTCATTGTAGCTGGGTGTTCTATTAATGTTCCAACATCTCCAAGACTTACTGCTATTTTTATCATGTTTAAGTTGTTGCATAAATCTTGTGCCTTTTCAAGTCCACCCTTTACTTCTATACAAATTATTGCTCCAAAACCTTTCATTTGTCGCTTTGCAAGTTCGTATTGTGGGAAGGATTTAAGTCCTGGGTATATTACTTTTTCAACTTTAGGATGTTTTTCAAGATATTCAGCAACTTTCATTGCATTAGATAAATGTCTATCCATTCTAAGAGGTAATGTCTGCATTCCTCTCTTTACCAGGTATGCTGTAAAAGGAGAAATTAATGCTCCTAATTTTGTAACTCCTTCATGAAGTCCTTTTGTTATAAATTCTTTTGGTCCTACTATTGCCCCTGCAATGCAATCCCCATGACCATTTAAGTATTTTGTTGCACTGTAAACTACAAGATCCGCTCCAAGCTCTAGTGGTTTTTGAACATAAGGAGTACAGAAAGTATTATCTACGACTAGCTTTAGATTATGTTTTTTGCAAAAATTAGAAACTTCTTTTATATCAGTTATTCTTAAAGTAGGATTTGCTGGAGTCTCTACATGAACAACCTTTGTATTAGGTTTTAATGCTTTTTCTAAAGCTTTCATATCTGAAGTGTCTACATAAGTTACATCTACTCCGAAGGGTCTTAACATTTTATCAAATAAACCATAAGTTCCTCAATATACAACATCCCCGCATATAGAATGATCTCCCGCTTTCAAAAGCGCCATATGTGCATTTGCAATAGCAGCCATTCCTGATGCAAAGAACTTACAAGCTTCTCCACCCTCTAATGCTGCCAGCTTTTCTTCCAATTGTATTTCTGTTGGACTATGGTCTCTTCCATATAAGTAGCCAAACTTTTCACCTGTAAATATTTTATTTGCTTCATCTGTACTTTCATATGAATAAGTTGAAGTTTGGTATATCGGTGCTACCAATGCTCCTGTCGCTGGACAAGGTTCTGACCCCACATGTACCGCTTTTGTACTAGGTCCCCAATTTTCAAATTCATTCATCTTCTCTTCCCCCTAAATAATTTATTTATATTGGTATAACATTCTCTCACCTTTTAAAAATTTTTTTATATCTTCAACAATCATTACTGAATGGTTATCTATAGCATCATATGTTGCTCCTGCAAGGTGAGGAGTAATAACTATATTATCTAATTCTGTTACAAATGGATGTTTTTTATATATTGGTTCAGCATGAAATACATCAAGAGCTGCTCCTGCTATTTTCTTTTCTCTTAAAGCTTCTATCAGTGCTT
>JAYFRK010000603.1:0-2081 GCA_034925975.1 Clostridium sp. | reverse complement strand
TTTGAATACCATGTTTACTCTTTTTTCTTTAACATCATAAAAGAGAAATGCATAATTATAGTTAAGATTTTTACCCATCTACATCTTCTCCTTTATACTGAAAGGTTTAAATTCCTTATCTTCTAATATAAACTTAATAAGCTTATAACAATCTAACTTTATAGCAGTTCTATATGTTACCTTTCTTCTAAGCTTTTCATGTAGAAATACACTTTCCAATCTTTCTTCAAAAGCAGTTATGAATATCTTTCTTCCTTCATCATTAAGCAGACAATAATTCACCTTCTTATCAAAATGCTTGGCTACCTGAAGTTTTTTATTGTTAACTAAATCAAATATAGTTTTAAAAACCAAAACAGGTTTAAAGGATTCACTTATATCTAAGCTAAGAGAAAATCTTCCTTCTGAAGGTTCATGTAGAAAGCTTATTCTTTGATCTAAATGGGTGTTATATATTGTTGTTATGGTTTTTCCATATAGTAATGTATTTCCAAAAGAAATAAGGGCGTTTATAGGATTATCAGGAGGTCTTTTTACCCTCTTATTCATAATAAAATCTTCTGGAAGTATATGCTTAAACTCCCCATAAAATCTTTGCCAAGTTTCACCCTCTACTTGCATTACTTGTTTAATATCACTGGCTTTATCAAGATTTATTTTCATATACCTTCTTATCCAATCAATAGTTCCTTTAACTTCCTTTTTATCATGTTTATAATAATGGTATAGAACCTCGTATATATTTTCTCCAATAGCTTCTACTATAGCTTTAGCTACTAACAGCCTCTTATTGCTATAAGCCTCCACTTGCTTAACTAATATTTTTCCACTATTATACTGCTCTCTTGGGTAGAAAGTACCACTATAACCTTCATAATAGTTAAAAAAGTGCATAACTATGTTATTTTGGGCCAAAAAATCTAGAAGCTTACTATTTACACTTACTTCCGACATGCAATAAATTTCTCTTGTGTTTTCTACCGGTATATAAACATTTTTATTATCTTTTCTAAAACATAGAGAGTTATCTTTTCTTGTTAACTCCCCCATAGATGTAATGTATCTGGTGCTCCCCATTTCTTCCTCCTAAATATAGCAATATTCAAAGTATGCACATTTTTTACACTTGGCTTCATTAATAACTTTTGGTGCATCCTCTTCTAATAACAAGTTTTCAATGTTATTTTTTATATTCTCTAATTCTATTAAATTTTTATCGTCTAACTCGACAATGATTGTATTTTTAGTTTTGTTTTTTTCCACAAATTCTAGTTTTCCTTTTCTCTCTATTCCTTTATCTTTTAGTACTTTTAAATATAATAACACTTGCCATTTGCTAGCTTCTATATCTGCGTCAGATTTCTTTATTTCTGTTAAATATTCTGATGTAAGTTTATCGATTTTTATATTATCAATACTAATCTCTGATTGTTTACTTTTCTGACTTTTCACTTCATGAATAGCTTTTCCTATTTTTACATCCTGACTGTTATCCTCTAAGTTAACCCTATTTCCATGCAACCAACATTGTCTTTTGCAATGAAAATAATAATTAATTAGTGTACCATTTACTTTCATAAATCCTCCTAAAAAACCTTAGCATCTTTAATTAATTTAAATAAAATCTCCTATACCACTTTTAAAACTTTTTCTATCAAATTTTCCATTCTTAAAATACTTTTCTCCATCATGTATGTAGTACAAGTCTCCCACTCTCTCTTCATAAGTAAAGTCATTATTTTTTACTTTATATATAAAATAATTTAGCTTAGATGTAATTTCGGATAATTTTACTTTCCTTTCCGCATAGCCTAGACTACTATCTTTCAATAAATTGATATACTCAGACCAAACCTTTTCACCTTCTAGTAAATCCCCATCTTCTAATGTTATTGTTCTATTTAGAAATACACTGTATTCATAATTTTCGTCTATAAGTTTCATTCTTTCTTCTACTTCTTTAAAGTCTAACTTATTAACAGAGTTACTAATAAAATCATTAAAATTCTTTTCATTACATTTATTTGCTTCTTTATTTAAGTGTTCTAAAACATAATCATAAAATTTCTCAAAATTCTTAT
>JAYFRK010000600.1:0-2625 GCA_034925975.1 Clostridium sp. | reverse complement strand
GCTGCATGGCTTTTGAATTGCAACACATATATGGGTGAACTTGGAAGAATGACACAATACAAAGATAAATCTCAAAAGTATGGTAACAATATAATAGCGGGACTTTTCAACTATCCAGTGTTGATGGCCGCAGATATACTTTTATATCAAGCAGATTTAGTTCCAGTAGGAAAAGATCAAAAACAACATTTAGAATTAACACGTGATATTGCAGAAAGATTTAATAGTGCATATAGCCCTACTTTTAAAATTCCAGATCCATATATACCAAAAGAGGGAGCTAAGATAATGGATCTTCAAGAGCCAACAAAAAAGATGTCTAAGTCATCAGATAACCCTAATTCATATATTTTCATAATGGATACGCCAGAAGTTATCAGAAAGAAAATATCAAGGGCTGTAACTGACAGTTTAGGAACTGTTAAATATAGTGATGATCAGCCAGGGGTTAAAAATCTTATGACAATTTTAAGTGTAATTAAGGGAATAACTCCTGAATAAATAGAAAGAAAGTATGAAGGTCAGGGCTATGCTCAGTTTAAGCAAGATGTAGCAGAAGCAATAGTAGAAGAGTTATCTCCAATTCAAGAAAAAGTTAAGGAGTTAACATCTAATAAAGAATATTTAGAAGCTATTTACAAAAAGGGAGCTGAAAAGGCAAATTATATTGCTAATAAAACTCTTAGAAAGATGCAAAAGAAAATTGGATTTATACCAAGATAAATAGAAAAAAGCAGTTTTTACACTGCTTTTTCTTCATTTTCTTCAAGTATAAATTTATTTATAACATGAGCAAGTCCATTTTCTTCGTTAGTATAAGTGATATAATTAGCTTCAGCTTTAACCTCATCTGGAGCATTTCCCATAGCCACACCAAGGCCAGCATATTTAATCATATCTAGATCATTATCTGAATCTCCAATACATATTATTTCTTCAGGTTTTATGCCAAACTTTTCTGCTACCAAATTTACTGAAGTACCTTTATTAACACCTTTTTTTAAAATTTCTAAAGTATTTGAAGAAGGTCTTAATACAGTAAATTTTTCTAACAATTCATTTGGAAGATTATTTTTATCAAAAGATAAAGATTCATTTCCATCTAATCTTGAAGGTGGATTATAGTTTATATTATTTCTTTTAATTACACGTTTTAAGTGGCTAGCAAAGTTTTCAGTTTCATTTATATATACGATTCTATTTATAATTGTAGATTCATCTATAGTATCAAAGTTAGTGATCTTCATAGGTAAATTCGATAAAAAAGATTCTATTTGTGTTGTTAAATTTAAAGTAGGAGTCAATATTACATCTCTTGTAAGGGCGTTTAAAGTTATTTTTAGCTTTTTAGAAAGAGCATATAAATATTTAAATTCATCTAATTTTAAAGTGCTTTCGAATATTACTTCATTAGTTCCTAAACACTTAATAAATCCGCCACTACAAGCAATTCCATAATCTTCAGTTTCACTTAAACCCAATTGCTGTGAGTATTTCTCAAGTCCTTGAATTGGCCTTCCTGTAGATAGAACAATTTTTACACCCTTTTCCTTAGCCTTTTTTACTGCTTGAAAATTTTCAGGTGATATAGTTTTATTATTTTTTAATAAAGTACCATCTATATCAATAGCTATAAGCTTATACATCACACAACACCTCCTAACAATTAAACCTAAAAGTGATATTTATATTAATTTATATTGCTTATACTATCTAGCTATTAAGGAGTAAATCAAGTTCAAAATCACTTAAAATAAATTTATCTATAATATGAGCTACTCCATCTTCTTCGTTAGTTAAAGTAATATAATTTGCAGCCTTTTTAACTTCAGGAAAGGCATTTCCCATGGCAACACCTAGTCCTGCGTATTGAATCATATGGATGTCATTTCCGGCATCCCCTATGCATATAACTTCGCTTTGTTTTATTCCAAGTCTTTCAGCTAAAGTTTTTACTGCAGCACCCTTACTTACATTTTTATCTAAGAACTCTAAGAAAAGTGGATAACTTCTTACTATAGTATATTTTTCATATAATTCCTTTGGTAATTGTTCTATTACTGAAGAAATTTTTTCTTCAGATCCTACAAATAAAAATTTAACTATTTCAGTAGAAGGATCTATAGTATTAAAATCCACTTCTTCAAAATGGATATTATTCATAGATACTTCTAATTCAGTATATTTATTATACCTAGGTGAGATGCACCCTTTTGTAGTTAAAGCATGTATATCTACATCTAGCTTTTTACTTAATTCATATAAAAAATGAGCATCATCTAAAGTCATTAATGTCTTGGTAAGTATTTCTCCGGTTTTAGAATTTTCAATTAGAGATCCGTTATAGGTTATACAATATTCATCATCGTCAACTAAATCTAATTTTTCTAGATAATTCTCAATTCCTTTTTTAGGTCTTCCAGTTGTCAAAACAATTTTTACACCTTTTTCTCTAGCGCTTTGTATAGCTTCATAGTTTTCTTTAGATATTGTTTTATCCTCTTTTAATAAAGTGCCATCCATATCAAGTGCAATTAATTTGTACATTCAAATGCCTCCGTATTTGTTTTAATCTTATAATCTATATTAAGTTTAACTTTAATAGCAATAAATATTATAACATTT
>JAYFRK010000594.1:0-4162 GCA_034925975.1 Clostridium sp. | reverse complement strand
ATCTGAACTATTTAAATACTCTTTTTCACAGATTCCATATTCTTCTTGTATTTGTTCATAACAAGTGTATTTTTCGAAAAAGCTTCTAAATTTTGATGCCTCTTCCTTATCACATATCAATTTAAATGTATTTATTAAGGTTTTTTCAACTATTTCATGCTGGGATTTTATTTCTAACAGTTTTCTATAGGACTCGTTTTCTTCAATATAGGAATCCAATACCTGAAGTATATTATTTTCATCTATTTCTTGTGATACAAGCTCTCTAATCTTATCCTCTAATAATGATTTTTCATATTTTATTCTATTTAATTCTTCTGCTAAATCTACATAACTATTTAGTTTATTAATTAAAGCAAACAATTCTCTGCTATTATTTATTGGTTCCTCATCTAGCAGCTCTTTTTCTTCTTCATTAAGTACTTCTCTAAAGTTTTCTAGTAGGCTAAATATTAGGGAAAAACTCTCATCTAATTCACATTTTGCTCCAGTTGCTTTATCTATTAAACTTTGAAGATTAATTAACTCTTCCTTAATTTCTTTTACCTTTCTAAAGTATTCTTTTATGAATTCTCCTGAAGTTGATTCTTTTATGTCCATTAATTTACCGTAATCTTTTAAATCATCTTCCCTCACTTTTAATTTTTCTATAACTCTATCTAATTCTGCCTCTTTTTCCTGCAGCTCAACTGTCACCTCATCTAATTTTATATATATATCTTTGTTACCAGTAATTTTGTTACTATTAGAAGAGTACTTTACTATTGTGTACATTCCCCCTAATATGGCACCAGATAAGGATAGTATAATTCCTTCTTTATATCTTACAAATGCCAAAATTACTCCGCAGAGTATTATAACTAAAGACATATAAAAATATCTATTTAGCAGCTTATTAAAATTTATAAGTTCACTTCTTGGAGCTGTCTTATTTAAGACTTCCTTACTTGATTTTAGAGATTTTACTTCATTCTCCAATTCTCTTCTCTTATAAATTAAATCTTTCTGTTCTTCTACTATATTTATTAACCTATTCCAGTGAATGGTATCTGTTGGAATACTTAAAACTTTACTAAAATTATTCTTCCACTTTTCATTTAAGCTAGAAATCTTTTTAGATATTTCTGATTTATTTCTTATACAATTATCTTTTACTTCATTATAATTGCTTATTTTCTCACTTATTCCTGAAATATTACCATTAACTTTTTTTAAATCATTTTTATGTATTAGAAGTTTATATTGAATTTTTTCTACTTCTCCTGCACTTTGAATAAATTCGTAGTTTTTTAAATTATATTTTTCAAGAATACTTTCATATCCATTTTTTAAATCCAAAGCTTTTTCTAATGAGCCATTTTTAAACTTTTCTGCTCCACATTCTATATTTAAGCTTTCTAAGCTTATATCTAAAATTCTTAACTGTTCATAAGATTTAAAATTACTTTTCAATGTACTTAGAAGATTTATTTTATCCTTTAAGTTCCTCATGTAATCTTTTAGGCTAAATATAGATTCTTTATTTTTGTTAAGCTGATTTTTTTTTTCATAGTAGTCTTCCACCTGAGTACTTGCTTTTTTTCTTAATTTTATTCCCTCTTTTATCTCCATATAGTATGGCTTAAATTGGGCAGTTGAAGGATTCCCATTTTTACCCCCTATTTTTTTTACTTCTTTTTCTAGCTCATTTAGAAGTTTTGGTATTTGGACAATTTCCTTAAACCCTGCTCCTAAAAATATACTTTGCATATTACCTATTTCTTTAGAGCTATCTGTAGATGCATTTTGCAATTCATCTAAACTTAATGTAAAAAGCTGCTTATATGTAAAATAGTCAATATCACCATATAAATCTTCAATTGATAGGTTCTTATTACTATTAAGAGCAGTAACCATTGGAGCTTTATTTCCTGCAATATTTATATTAAATATTTCTCCTTTATTATTTTCTATATCACAACTAACACCATACTCTATATTAGGCTTAGGTAAATTTTTATCTTTTGAAGAAAATCCAAAGCCAATGTGTCTAAATAGCTTCATAAAGGTTGTTTTTCCAGCCCTGTTATAGCCACCTATAACTATTATATCTTTATCAATATCTTCTAAAATTTCATCTCTAAAGACTCCAAAATCACTTATAAATATCCTCTTTATTCTCAATTGTATTCACCTTTTTCTATAAACTTTTCTATAATAATTTCTCTTGAGGCATTTATTATATCTTCAATAAGCTGATCATCTAATTGTATTTTTTCTTCATTAAAATCTTCTTTATCGTTAACTTTTTCAAACAGGCTTCCAAAAGAACTTATTACTTCTTTTTTCATGTTTTCATCCTTAAGAAGTAAATCTACTATTTCATTCACTGATTTAATAACTTGATTCCTATTGTTTAAATAATCTAAAGGTACCTCTTTTAATGTATTAATGTAAATTGAGTCTGTATATATTAAGACGGATTGACTCATAAAATAATCGTTTAATCTATCTTTTAGATAACTTACCACATTTTCTTCATCTTCCCTTAAAATACTATCTATCTTTCCCCTACCTTCTAAATTCCATTGAACTATATAGCCCTCTACTACCCTGTCTGCAGGATATATACTTTCAAGACCTTCTGGTATAATTAAATTCCTCTCTAATATTTTCTTTCCTTCTTCAATGATAAACTCTTCTAAGTCATTTAAATTATCTAATTCTCCCTCTTTTTTTTCATCAATATTCAATGTTATATTTAGCCATACAAATGAGGATATGGGGATGTATTTAATCTTTTCAGTTAAGTCTTCTTTTACTTCAACTAATAAGCATCCTCCAATTTCCTCCTCCCCTATATCTCTTCCTTGAGGTATTCCAGGATAGGCAATGGCAGGACTTTCACTGTTTATAACTTTACATTTGTGGATATGACCTAGTGCCCAATAATTAATGTTTTTTATTAATTTTAGCTCTTCTATAGTACTTGGAACATATCTATTGTCATTAATATCCAATCCTGTGTGAAGAACTCCTATGTTATATAATAAACTATCTGCTTGTCCATAAGTTTTAAAAATCTTTCTGCCTTCCCATTTGTTTTTATATGATTGTCCAATAATTTTTCCTACTAAATCTCCATCAATATATATATCTACAGCTTCTACCTCTTCGCAGCTGAAAGTGTGTACATTTTGTGGTAAAACAAATAGCTCTTTATTTTCTCCTAATGGGTCATGATTTCCTCTAATTAGATATATGTTTATATTATTTTCTTCTAGCCTTTTGCACTGATCATAAAAAAATCTACTTGCCTTTACAGTTTTTAATTCTCTATCGTAAATATCTCCGGATATAATTATAAAATCTACTTGCAAATTAATTGCTGTATCGCAGATTCTTTGAAAAGCTGTGTACACCGCTTTACTGAATCTTCCATCCATGTCATATTCATCATTAGAATTAATATGTAAAATGCTTCCCAAATGTGTATCTGATACATGAATAAACCTAAACTTGAAGTCCAACTTTTGTTTCATTTAAAATTCTCCTTTAAATCACATACTATACTTAGGTTAAAATTAAATTAAAAACCTCATAATTAATTATACAATAATTTCAATATTTATTTTAGTATTTAAACTTGCACCTATCTTCACTTAAACACATATTCTATTATGTAAAAATAATTTAGAAAGGTGAATACAGTATGTTCTTTTATCCTTACTTTAGAGCACCTGAGAAAGCTTTTGCAAGAATACTTCATGCCTCTCCAGATGCACCAGCAGTAGATGTTTACTTTAATGATAGAGTTGTAGCCAGAAATTTAGCCTACAGACAATTTACCCCTTACTTTTCTTTAGCTCCAGGGTTATACAATGTAAGAGTTTATCCAGCTGGTAAGACAACTAATCCTGTTATAAATACTAGTTATAATTTTATACCTAATACAATTCAAACTATTGCTGCTGCAGATAGACTTGCTAACATAAAGCTTCTTCCTTTTGAAGAACCTAAACTTCCTCAAATACCTAGAAAATCTTATATAAGATTTGTCCACTTATCACCAAATGCTCCTGCAGTAGATGTTACTCTTCCAAATGGAAATGTATTATTTAAAAATATTGGATTCACTGAAGCTACCAGCTATATTCGTGTTGATGCTGGAACCTACACTATT
>JAYFRK010000481.1:0-3877 GCA_034925975.1 Clostridium sp. | reverse complement strand
TCACGGCTGAAAAAAGAAGCGGACGAAGAAAATGCAAGGATGCCATTAACCGGATTGTCAATATAAGCCATGCCTTCCCTGTTATCATTCCACGACCAGCAACATATTACCCGGATGTTTGTCCAGGAACAGCGGGTAAATATGATATTCAACCAATTCGTTTCTGCAATTGCGCCGGAAATGCGTAGATGGAAAGATGCCGGAAACAAAAACAGTGTATGGGTCCGCAATCCGGGTATTGAAAAAACAATAGACCGGTACCTCATCCAATTGCAATCATCTCTCGAAAAAGAGATTAAATCCGGGCAAACGAAAGCGTGGGAAGAGGCGGTATTGAAAAATGACAAGTTTGTAGAGAGTTATATCAAAGGCATGTCACTTTCTTCTATCGTCAAAGAGGGAATGTTCAAACGCAATCTTGATGCCCTCGAATTGCTGCAAAACCGTACGGAAAACGGGCTGAATCTTTCGCAACGGGTATGGAATATTACAGGGCAAACGAAAGGCCATATTGAAACATTCCTTGAGAGCGGCATTGCATCAGGCCGGAGTGCTGATGCAATAAGCAGGGACTTCCGTCAACTATTAAATAATCCAGACAAACGGTTCCGGCGTGTTCGCAATGCTGAAGGAAAGCTTGTTTTCTCTCAACCCATGAAAGACTATCATCCCGGCCGCGGGGTATATCGTAGTTCTAAAATGAACGCTATCCGTGTTTCAGCTACCGAGACAAATATGGGATACCGGATGAGCGATTGTGAAAGATGGAAACAACTTGATTTTGTGCTTGGTTTTGAAGTGAAGCGTTCCAGAAATGGTCATCCATGTGCCGTATGCGATGCGTTGGTCGGGAGATATCCGAAAGATTTTATTTTCCCGGGATGGCATCCGTTTTGTATCTGCATCGCCGTCCCAATCGTGCTCGAGCATGAAGATTTTGCGGACTTTCTGCTAACGGATCAGATACCGGCGAATAAGTACGTCAGAGATATCCCTACAAAAGCATTGGAGTGGATGAATAACTACACTCAAAAGACCGGTAGCGTACCGTATTTCGTGAAAAAGAACGAAAGTATTCTATCGAAACCAGCCAAGAAATTACGCTACAAAACAGCAGAAGAGAGATTTGATATACAGGCACGATGGAACACCCGCATGGCCGGCCGGAAGTATAACGACCAGCTACAGGAAATCAAATCCCAATACGGCAGAGAAAGCAAGGTTATTGATAAGTTGATAAATAAAATCAGTAATAATATTCAGAGTGGGACACCTGTATCGAAAATTGATTCATTGATGGGTGAGCTGAGCCATAAAACAAAAATAAAAGCCGCATGGGATGAACGCGTTGAAATAAACCGCCTTGAAACATTGCTAGTTGGCGTGAAAGATTTGAAAACGCAATACGATATGCCTGCTATTCAATCTGTTTATAACGCAGTCAAATCAAAACTTGCAACATGGGAAGGTCTATCGTATGAAGATCAAATAAAGAAACTTAAATTTGAAATTGACTGGGTTGGTGATAATAAGAAATACAGTACATGGAAGGTTGCTCAGGATGCATACAAGAAACGCCTATTACAAGTTGAGGATTTCATAAAGTGGAAAGACATTGATGTTGTAATCAGCGACCTAAAGGCTTTCAGAACGAGTTCTAAAGCATTTGTCCAGATAATCTCTGAAATGGAGAAATCGAGAACAAGTGGATTGTCGGTACAAGAAGTACGGGATCTGATATTAAAGGCCCAGGAAAAGCGATCACAATTACTCAAGGGTAGAAATTCCACAGCTATCGGCGTGAAAACTCTTGAAGACCTGAAAAAGGAAATGGGAAGCGATTTTCCGAAAACGCTTGAAAACCTTGATAAAAAAATCAGGAAATTTCAATCGGATTGGACACCTGAAGAACAAAAAGAAGCGTTGCGGAAAATACAAGAAGTACTTTCAAATGGTGATTACGGTATGAATATACCCTCTGACGCTGTGGATGATATTTTCAAGACATATTTCAAATCACAGATAGAAACCGGTACCGGTAAGGGAATGGTTAATGTAGCAAGGCGCAAGGAAGTATCGAATACTCTTTTCGGTACGGATGTAAAGAATACTAAGCCAATCGAATACGAAAAATACGGCTTCCTTATGGATAAGGATATTTTAAAACAGGCAAATTCAGGAATCGCGGGACAATATTGGAATTACGGTAACGGCGTACAAGTTCGGTTCAGAAAAGATAAGGTAGTCGCAACATTCACCACATCCGACAGCCTCGGTAGCGGTTTACACCCTTCCCTTACAACAGATCCGAAGATATCTTCAATAGTAAGGTGGAACAATAGTTTATTGCATGAAAAAGTAGACCATACTGATATAATTAAAAGCACATACACTTATGCAAGTTCTTATATTGAATTGCAATATCACGGCAAACTTACGCTTGATTGCGTTGAGAGTATATATATCCCAGACACCGTTTTGCCCAGGCTGAATAAATCCACGTTCCGGGCAATGTACGAAAATAACATTAATGCATACACCGAAGTAGGCGGAAAGTTGTTTACTTTAAATTTAAAGGAGATGTTTTAATACTTGAATATCAAATCAAGGTCATTGTATGGAAACCATTTAGAGTGCCATAAATCTAAATAAAAGACTAATATGCGCTTATTAATGTCAACGGTTTCATCGGCCAAAATTCCGTCTACATCGTTCGCCTCAACGGCATCCATCAACATCTTGCCGACAGTATTGATGAAATCGGGATCGCTTTGTGTTTTGTCATGAAATGACTTTTCACCATTCCACCACAACGCAGCAAGTTGATCTTTCCCGGCGAACGGGTTTTCCTGTTCACCTTTGAAATATTTATACATTTCAAATTCTTTTATGTCGGCCATAACAAGACTCCTGTTTTTCTTATAAAATATACACTATAGTTGTATTTTCATCATAGCTTTATCGCTATTTCAAGTAACCATTCGCGAGTTATTTCTTCTTTCATTGCACAAATGTAAGCAAAAACGGTGATATTGAGATGACAATTATCTATCTGTACTCGTTGTGTTGCGGGGTAAATGGACATGCGAGGTCATGGTAATTTTTGGAAAAAGGGATGATTCTCCAATTCCTTTGCATTCTCCGACTTAGCGATTTTGATATACATGAAAAACGACGATTCTGTTTTATGGCCTGTAATTAACATGATGCGAGCTACAGGAATGCCAGCTAAATAAGCATTAGTCGCAAAACTTCTGCGTGCGGTGTGGCTACTCACAAGCTCATATCTCTTGTACGTCTTCCGTACGACCTTGTGACCAACAGTGCGCTCCCATAATACCTTGTCCGTGATCCCAGCCTGCTTACATATGTTTTTTATGATTTTATTGTAATTTTGTTGGGACTTGCGGTATGGTGGAAACCCGTTGTACTTATCCAGGATCTCCTTAACGATTCTATGTATAGGAACCTGAACCGGCTCCCCTGTCTTTTTCGTTTTTCTAAAGATGAAGTCATTTTTAATATTGTCATTCGTGAGCTTTGAGAAATCACCAAACCTCATTCCGATAAGACAGTTCGCTACGAACATATCACGGACTATTTCTCTCTCTTTAGCCCTTATTGGCATGTGGTATATCCTCTCTATCTCTTCGCTTGTGATAGATACATTTACCGTATCTTCTGTTCCCGGTCTGACATCCTCAAATGACCAGTCCACTTCATAATTTCTTTTACACATCTTTCTAAACATGAAAGACAACTTATCAAAGTCAGACGAAACAGTATTAAGCATCAGGTTTTTGTCTTTCATGAAAACTATAAAATCTTCCGCCACAGAATCGGTAAAGGTATTGGAGCATACTCTTACCCCTCTGCT
>JAYFRK010000190.1:0-2116 GCA_034925975.1 Clostridium sp. | reverse complement strand
TGATGAAGCTTCAGCACTAGAAATTATATAATAAGCTGCAAGAGAGTAATTTATCAGCGGAATAGAACATTCCATAATTTCAGCTCCATTTTCTTTTAATACTTCAATGGACTCCATAACAACCTTTTTAACCTTATTATCTAATTCTTCACCAAATAACTCTTTAGGTACACCTATTCTTTTACCCTTTATGTTCTTATTTAAAATACTGGTATACTCTTGTACTGGAATATTTGCAGTTGTAAAATCCCTTGAATCAAATCCTGCCACAACCTCTGTAAGTATAGCACAATCCTCTACATCTTTACCTAGAATCCCCACCTGATCTAATGTAGATCCAAAAGCCGTAACACCGTATCTTGATATTCTTCCATAGGTAGGTTTTAATCCAACTACACCGCAAAATGATGCTGGTTGCCTTACAGAACCTCCAGTTTCTGTCCCAAGAGCAAGAGGCATCTCTCCTGATGCCACTGCTGCTGCCGAACCACCTGATGACCCTCCTGGTACTCTATTCAAATCCCAAGGATTTTTTGTTATTTTAAATGAACTATTTTCTGTTGATGAACCCATAGCAAACTCATCCATATTTAATTTTGCTATAATAATCCCATTGTTCTCTACCAATTTTTTAGTCACATTGGCATGATAAGGTGAAATATAATCCTTAAGCATATTTGAAGCACAAGTATTTTGCATTCCTTTAACAGATATATTATCTTTTAATCCTATGGGTACTCCCCAAAGCTTTCCTAGGGCCTCTCCACTTTCTATTTTCTTATCAAATTTTCTTGCCTTATCCAACGCTTCTTCAATTGCCACATAAAGACATGCTTCTATTTTTTTATCCACTTTTTCTATTCTATCTATATATCCCTTTATCATCTCTTCAACTTTAATCTCTTTATTCTTTACCATATCTCTAAGCTCATGGGCAGTCTTTCTGTATAGCTCAATCAATTTTATCTTCTCCTTCTAATCTATTATTCTAGGTACTACAATAAATTCTCCTAAACTTTTAGGAGAATCTTCGATAAAATTATCTAGCTCTGAGGATTCACATACTAGATCCTCTCTATATCTACTTTCTATTTCACATGGATTTATTATAATATCCACATCATCTGTATTTACTTCATTAAGTTTATCCATATAATTAATTATTTTATTTAAATCATTAATCAAGTCATTTTTTTCGCTTTCAGTAAACTTTAATTTTGCAAGTTTTGCAATATATTCTACATCCTGTTTTGACACTGACATAATGTAATCCTCCATACTAATCCATTTAACTATATTATATCATTTTACTCCAATCTACAGTTATTCTTAGCTTTATTTTATATAACAATTATAGTTCAATTTAAATTTAAGTACTAAAAATTGTACTTACTGTTTAAGTAATTGTATTTCTGAAATTTCTTATCAAAAATAATAAAAAAACAGTAGCATGTCCACATGTTCATGCTTATTATATATTAGAAGAATATAAGGGGGGAAATGTATATGATTACTTCATTGATTGTTTCCTTTAGAGAATGCTTTGAAATGCTTTTAATCCTAGTCCCTTTACTTGCCTATATTTCAAAAATAGACAGGAAGGATTTAGCTAAATATATTTACTCTGGTTCCCTTCTTGGAGTTCTTTCTAGCATAATATGTGGAGTATTAATCTTCAATCAAGTAAAATCTTTAGAATTTGCAGTTCAGGGATTATTTGAAGGATCAATAATGTTATTCTTAGCTGCTTTAATATTATATAGTATAGTTTTAATTAAAAAACAACGTAAACAACTGAATACAGATTCATTAGATGCTTCAGCAGTAAAAACTACCTCCTATAGTCTATTTATACTATCATTTTTAACTATTTTTCGTGAAAGTTTAGAAATAACTCTTTTTACATTACCATACGTTGCTAGATCAGCCTTTTCAATTGTGTCTGGTATAGCATTAGGAGTTATTTTAGCTTTAGTGGTAATGTATATAATTTATAAGACTTCTTTAAAATTAAGTATTAACTTGATCTTCAACATTTTAACGCTGCTATTAATAGGAATAGGATCTGTTTCCTTTGGAGAAGGTCTTGCTAAGCTATTACCATCTATGGGACAAT
>JAYFRK010000228.1:0-5147 GCA_034925975.1 Clostridium sp. | reverse complement strand
CGCAGCACTTTTTATATTTCTTACCGCTTCCACATATACAAGGATCGTTTCTTCCAATTTTTTGTTCCTTAACTACTGTCTTAGAAGCTCTCCAAGCTTTAGTAATCTCTTTTCTCTTTTCTTCTGAGAATATTCCATCCCATTGTGGTAAGCTATATAAATAATCCGCTTTAGCATCCACCATGTTAAAATATAACTTTTCAAAATCTATGTTTAATTCAATATCTGTATTCTCTTCTATGTTTTCTATATCAAATTGCTCTACTAAGCTGTCATTTATTCCATCTAAAAATCCCACAAAGAAATTTAGTTCAGTGTCAAATTGTTTAGCTAACTCTCCTACTTTTCCTTTAACTACTTGATTATGATTTGCTAATAACTTTGTGTATATTCTTTTCTCCATTTCGCCATATTCTTTCCAAAAAGCGGTTTCTCCTTTGTGCTTTACATAATCTATGACCATATTTGTCCAATCTTTGTACAAGCTCATTATTCATTCTCCTTCTGTAAATTATCTTTAACTATAATCTCATAATATTATAATAAAAATTTACTTTTTTTTCAATTGCAATTTACTTTTTCATACCATTAATATCATCGTTATTAAAAGGTTTAGATATATTAAAATTGCCACCTAAGACATCTACACTTTTATTGTCAATTAGAATTTTCACTTTATCAACAGATTTTAGCTCTGTTAAAGATAAAGCTATACTTCTTAGACAAGCTTCTTCTCTTATAGCAGTCATCTTATATTTTACGTTAGGACTTAAATTTATATAAGCAATTCTATCTTTGATTGAAAAGCTTAATAGCTTTGTTTCTTTTGGGAACACAGGTTTTAACTGACTTCCTACTGAAGGTCCTTTAATTAGCTCCTGCATTATGATTTCCCCTATAAGTTCTTCTTTTTTAATTAATCTCTCTTCTTTTACAACATTTGCTTTTTTTTCATCAGCAGATCCATCAAAATACAATTTTAAGTTAAGCCAGCTATCATCATCAGAATTGGATACTTTTAAGTTTTTGATTTTTTCACTATTGTTTACAATTGGTGCCTCATCTTTATTACATCCAACAAAAGCAGATAATGCTGATATAACCAGTACAGTTGACACTACTTTGTAAATTTTGTGCATTTTATATATCTCCCCTTAAAATTCAATATAATTACTTGGCATATCTCTCTTTGCCATAGTAATAAACACATCCTCGTTCACCTTTACCTCATTTTCCCTTAAAACACTTACAACAGTTTCATAGGCCAATTCTGGATAATTGTTTGTCTTACTTAAATGTCCCAATATAACCTTTTTACAATTATATTTTATCATGTTAACTATTGCTTTTCCACAATCGTGGTTAGATAAATGTCCCACATCACTTAATATTCTTCTCTTTAAAGTATATGGATATGGTCCAAACTTTAGCATTTGTTCATCATGATTACTTTCCAGCAAAATAACATTTGAATTTTTTATTCCTTCTTCTACTTCTTTTGAAAAATATCCCAAGTCTGTAGCTATACTAACTTTATTTTTACCACAATGTATAGAATATCCCATTGGGTCAGCAGCATCATGAGGTATTCTATAACTACATATACTCATATCTTTTATATTAATGCTATCTTTGTCTATTATTTTTATATTTTCTTCTTTAATCTTACCTATAGTCTTCTCCATACCCCTCCATGTAAGCTCATTTGCATAGATAGGTATATTGTATCTTCTAGACAAGACTCCTACTCCTTTAACGTGGTCAATGTGCTCATGTGTAATAAATATTACGTCTATATCATTAGGATTCTTCCCAATGTCAGCCATAGCCTTTTCTATACTTTTCCCAGGCAATCCCGCATCTATTAAAACACTTCCATCTTTTGAGGCAACAAACACACTATTTCCACTACTCCCACTATATAAAGGACAAAATATCATTATCTACATTCTCCAATCCTAATCCTTAATTCTTAATCCTCTGTAACTCTTGTTATCTTAGCTCCTAATTTATTGAACTTCTCTTCTATAAAAGGATAACCTCTGTCAATATGCTCTATATTTGTTACCTCAGTTATTCCTTTTGCAACAAGCCCAGCTATTACCATAGCGGCACCTGCTCTTAAATCTGTTGCTTTTACTACAGCACCAGTTAGATTTTTTACTCCTTCAATGATAGCAAGGTTACCTTCTACAGTTACTTTAGCTCCCATTTTCTTTAATTCATCTACATGTTTGAATCTGCTTTCCCATATGCTTTCATTAACTATACTTCTTCCCTTAGCTATACTTAAAATAGCAGTCATTGGTTGTTGAACGTCTGTTGGAAATCCTGGATAAGGAAGAGTCTTTATATTAACTCCTCTCAAGTTTCCATTGCTTTCAACTGTTACGCTATCTCCATTTTCTATTACGTTAACACCCATTTCTACTAGCTTTGCAGTAATTGATTCTAAGTGCTTTGGTATAACATTATTTATGTTTACTCTTCCACCACAAGCTGCTGTAGCGATCATATATGTACCAGCCTCTATCTGATCAGGTATTACACTGTAATTACAACCACATAGTTCTTTTACTCCATTTATTTTAATTACATCTGTTCCAGCACCTTTTATGTCTGCTCCCATAGTATTTAAGAAGTTAGCAACATCTACTACATGAGGTTCTTTTGCAGCATTTTCTAAAATAGTTTTCCCCTCTGCAAGAGTAGCAGCTAACATTACATTTATAGTTGCACCTACGCTAACTACGTCAAAATATATGTTAGTACCAACTAATTTGTCAGCTTCAATAACTACTGCCCCATGTTCTATTCCAACTTTAGCTCCAAGTGCTTCAAAGCCCTTTATATGCTGATCAATGGGTCTTACCCCTATTGCACATCCTCCTGGCATTTCTACCCTAGCCCTCTTAAATCTTCCAAGAAGTGCTCCAATTAAATAATAAGAAGCTCTCATCTTTCTAACATCTTCTGTATTTGCATCGCTGCTATTTATACAAGTACTATCTATTGTCACTGTATTTTTATTTCTGCTTACTTTAGCTCCTAAACTGTCGATTATTCTTTCAATACATTCTGTATCACTAATTTGAGGTATATTATCAATTACACAAATTCCTTTACTCGCCATTATAGCAGCAGGTAAGATAGCTACTGCCGCATTCTTAGCACCACTAATTTCTATATCACCATTTAAAAGTTTGCCGCCATCAATAACCAGTTTATCCATATTAACTATCCATCCTTATTTATTAATTTTGTTATATTTATAATATCAATTCGCGTTTTATCTTCAAGTAGTATACTTATAAATATTTTTTATATTTATCACAAACTTTATTATAGCATAATCCTAATTATTTTTAATACCTATTTTTTATAATATTACATTATAAGATTGTTTATATTATGGTTCAAAATTCTTTATATTGTAATATTTACAATATATACATTATTTAGGTGGAAAATATTTATAACTTTAAAATGTACAAATCTTGTAAATATGATATAATAACAATAAAAATTATTGTAGTCGGGGGATTAAAATGAAATATCAGTTAGTTGCGTTATTTGATAATGAGTCTAATAAACACATTGAAATAACACAAAGAAATTTATGTAGAAAATATAGACTCTATAAAACAAATCAACAATTTTATATACCTATACAGACATTAATTAACCCTGATATAGATAAATTCCATAAAATTGTTACAGATACTCTAAGCCCTTACAAAAAATTCAAAGTACAAATTAATCCTAATGTTTATTTAGATAAATCGCTAAAGACTATTAATTTAAGGGTTGAAAACAGGGGATATATAATAAGAATTGCTAGAAATATTGCAGAAACCTTATCTTTAAGCGGATTTAATATAAAAGCTGATTGCGATAAGGATTTATACATAGCCTTAGCAAACTCAAACTATTCTATAAGAAAAACCTTAAGTAATGAAGGTCCTAATGCTTTTACTCATAAAGAAGAAGATATAGCTTATGACTTTGCAAAAATAAATCGTCTTGAACTTTGGAAATTTACTAATAATAAAAAAGACACTTTAGTTAAAAATTATCTATTAAGGGAATACTAATTCTATATGTATTTAAATCGGTTTCAATAATAAAATTTTGAATTCCGATTTATTTTTTTTATAAAAATATTATGTAAACGATTTGTTAACCTTTTAATATTTATTAAAATAATATAGAATATACGTATACAAAATTTGAAGAAAGGCGGAAATATATAATGAACCTTAGTAAGCTATTCCAATTGCAGCATACTTTAGACGAAAGAATTGTTGAAGAACATAATTTGCAGGGAAAACATCTATTTCCAAATAAGATTTTAGCCCTTCAAGTTGAAGTAAGTGAACTTGCTAACGAAACCCGCTGTTTTAAATTTTGGAGTAATAAAGGCCCTTCACCTAAAGAAAAAATTTTGGAGGAGTATGTTGATTGCCTCCATTTTATATTAAGCTTAGGTTTAGAGAAAAATTATTCCGATGTAGAACTTAACTTAAGATATGACACTTCCGACAACGTAGAATTGACTAAACATTTCGTGAATATATACATAGACATTAATGATTTTGTAGTTTGTTCCTCTAAAGACAACTATAAGACCTTATTTGAGGACTTCTTATGTTTAGGTTCAGACTTAGGTTTTTCCTATGAAGAGATTGAAAAAGCGTATTTTGAGAAAAACAGCATAAATCACAAAAGACAGGATGATGGTTATTAATACCATTACCCTTCACCTTTCACAATTAATATATCCTTATTTTTTAGGGTACACTATTTGTGGAAGGTGATTTTTTATGTTTGGACTAATTTGTTCTATATTTGCTGGTATCTTTATGAGTCTTCAAGGTGTTTTTAATACCCGCCTTAGTGAAAAAATTGGATTATGGGAAACTAATATGCTAGTCCAAGGAATAGGCTTTGCACTGACTCTAGCTATCATGTTATTTGTTGGAAAAGGAGATATAAGAAATTTATCTTCCACAAATAAATTATATTTGTTAGGCGGTCCTTTGGGTGCTGCAATTATCTTTACTGTAATGTGCGGAATTTCAAAATTAGGTCCAGCGTATGCTATAAGTGCTATACTTATTGCCCAGCTTTTATCTGCTGCATTAATA
>JAYFRK010000104.1:0-2886 GCA_034925975.1 Clostridium sp. | reverse complement strand
GAAATACTTAAAGGGCTTAACTACATGGGAGAGTTAAAAGGAATACTTCATACAATAAACGACTCACTATATGATGAAGTTCAAGCTGATAGAATAGAAACACTATTTGGAAGAGACTACATAATAGAAGAAATACTAGGTTTAAAGTTTAAGATATCACCTTTTTCTTTCTTCCAAACAAACTCTCAAGGTGCTGAGAAGCTATATAGCATAGTTAGAGAATTTATGGGAGATGCAAATTCAAAGACAGTATTTGACCTTTACTGTGGAACAGGCACTATAGGCCAAATATCAGCACATAACGCTAAAAAAGTTATAGGAATTGAACTTATAGAAGAAGCTGCAAAAGCAGCTAATGAAAATGCAAAACTAAATGGCCTTAACAATTGCCAGTTTATAGCTGGAGACGTAGCAAAGGCTATTGTAGATATAACAGAAAAACCAGATATAGTAATCCTAGATCCACCAAGACCAGGAGTCCATCCTAATGCACTAAAATACGTAGCAAAGTTTAATCCTAAGGATATAATCTATGTTTCATGTAATCCAAAGACGTTAGTTGAGGATTTGAAAGTGCTAATTAGTGAAGGCTATAAGGTAGATAAGGTTAAGGTGATGGATATGTTTCCGCATACGCCGCATGTTGAAGTGGTTGTTAAACTTACGAAGAGCGAAGTGATGAAGTAAGTTTTTTACAACCACCCATGCAAGGGCTCCCCAAGAATCCGAGAGAAGCGACGGATGATTGGTAGGAGCCTACTGCTGAGACAGTTGTAAGGCTAATCAAGAAATAGCCTGATATCAAAGGCTTTGAAGGCTTTTGTGAAAATTTGATAGTGTGTTATATATTCCCTCAGACTAATGGTTTGAGGGAATTATTCTTTAGGGGGTCTAACTTTTACGCAGAACTATCCGGTCTTTTGACACTTGTATTTCTTGTGCGATCCATAGCTAAACTGGAGGAAAGTAGATTAACACTCTATATGGGTTATTCCTTGAATAGAACTTTTTCTCATAAGTTTCATATAATATTATATAAATCATTAATCCAAAAAATAGTTAAAGTATGTAGTTTGTGAGGTGATACATTGGAGAGACTAAATCCAGATAAGTTGTATGTTGATTTCAGAACTGGTGTTACAATGACCCATCCAGTAATAGGACGTAAGTACACATTAACGCATTCAGATATAACCGCAGACCTTTTTCTTATCATAGGTCTAGAGTTTGCCTATGACAAGGTCAATGCCATGAGAGATGAAGTGATTGCAGAATGGAGAATGAATAATGGATTTCCATTTCTATATGTATATGTTTATGTAGATGGTCAGTTTGGCCCAGCAGTGTCTGCTGTGCGTAATGCAATTTTTAGGCGTGAGCTGCCATTAGCTTTGGAAGCTATCAGATATGGGGATAGAAGATTTTTTGTTGCTCATCCTGATTTAGACAAAGCACCGATATGGATACGTTTTGACTCAACAAATCCGGAGTATAACCGGTTCGAGAACTGGGGTACTCCTAATGATTATAAGTAAGATGCACCTCTAATATGATATTTTTGTCCGCCCGCTGGATTCTTTCTTCCTATAATTGTTTATGTTAAGCAGATGTGCTTTGATTTAAAGGAATCTATTAAGGACTTATTAGAGATGCTGGAGGAACAATTATGAATTTTGGATTAAGAGATAGTGATTTAAAGTATATTGTTAATACTATGAAAAGTTTTCCAGAAGTAAAAAAGGCTGTAATCTTTGGTTCTAGCGCAAAAGGAAATCATAAACCTGGTTCTGATATAGATATAGCCATTTACGGAGAAAAAATAGGTTTTAGTATAATAGCAAGACTTCATGTACAACTTGAAGATGAGAGCCCTATGCCATACTTATTCGATATAGTTGATTTTACTCATTTAAATCATAAGGAATTGCGAGAACATATAGAACGAGTTGGAAAAGTTATTTATGAGGATAAATTAATTTAATAAAGTAGAAGAAGTAAAAATCTTACAAGTATAAAAGAAAATATATTTGTAGGATTTTTTAATTTGAAAATTATAGGAATGTAGAGGGAATATCAAGTTCAACCTTTCAGGTTTGACAAATACCCATGGGGTTTAAAAAGTGGAAATTGTATCATTAAAAAAAGCATTAGGTACTTACCTAGTGCTTAATTTATCTTAAAACTAAAAAGAAAGCATCACAAAAATCAATTAAGATTATTAAGGTTAAGATTAAGAGGACAGTTAAGCAATATTACTATTAGTAATATTAATTCTTCTTCAATTAGTATTCTTCCTATAGCAACTTTGACATATAAAAGAGAGCAGAACTGTCATATAAGAGAAGGCAGCTTTGTCGTATCAAATGCGGCAACTGAGTGTAATGCAGAAAACACATAGAGACATAGTACTGATTGTGTTAGATTAGGTGTACCATTATGAAAAGTTTGACTCCTAATATAGCTAGGCTTTTAAATTTAACCACGACAAAATTCCATTATCCTTTCAGCAGAATAATAGTTTTATTTATACTATTTAATTAAAAAGCATGTCCTAAATTAGTACATAATAGCTAAACTACTCTTTTAAGATCTCACTAAGACTCTCAGGGGCAGTGGAATTCCTTAAAAGTATACTTTCTAGAGCATCAAAATTGTAATTTCTTTGTTCAAAGGCATTAAAACTATCTTTTTTGTTATTCCAATTATTTGATCTTTTAGGGCTAGTGTAGTGGCCAAAACAATTAGCTTCTTGTTTTATTGAAAATCATCTACTTAAAGTAAATATATATTGATAAGCCCTATGAAGATGGTAAAATATAAATAATCGTAACTAAAAGTTGTTAGTAATCTATTTCCGTTAACAAAAATAACGGACCTAAGAAAGGA
>JAYFRK010000466.1:0-7824 GCA_034925975.1 Clostridium sp. | reverse complement strand
AGCCATAGAAATTAATGAAGATTTACTGCCTTCTATTATTGCTATTTCTACAGCTCTTATATCCTCAACCAGATAATATATAAGGCCTACCCCCTCCGGATTTATCAATGGATCAAAAGACAAATCTTCTAATTTTTTATTTGATTTATCTAAATCCTGTGCAAGCATATCCTTAAGCTTTTCAGGTGAATACCATCCATGAAGTGCTTTAGGATGATTTGTGCTCTTTCTGCAATCTAAAAAATGAACTCCACTCTTTTCCTTTATTTCACTTATATATTTTCTACCATTACTCACGAATAAAAAGGGCACTTTGTACTCTCCCCAGCTAGAGATTACATATTCATTGTGTTCAGCCTTTATTCCTTTAGCATAAATCTTGCTTTCCACCATGTTACCAATGACATTCTTTGAGCTCTTCTTTGCTTCAATAACTGCTGCAAGTTTTGTTCCTATAAAAAGAGCGTAATCTACAAATCCATTGGCCTTTTCTTTTGAAGAAGTAGGCCATTCTGCAATAGCCATATTCCTTCCTTTTTCTGGCCTTATTCCTTTAGAGTATCTTAATTCTTTAGTATCTGCTTCCCATCCAGCTTCTCTTAACTGTGCATCAATAAGATTTCTTGTTTGAGCTTCTGTAAACTCTATGCTCTGTGCTGCTACTAAAGATTTCTTTCTTCTCTCAAGAATCTCTTTCTGAGTTTGGGCTTCTTTAAGTTCTTCAAGTTCTACTTGGAGTTTGGCTAGTCTCTCTTCATAATCCTTAGCTATCTCATTAAATTCCTTATATGTTTGCTCTTCTCTAGGCATAATAAATTCTTTTGGTTCAAAACCCCAATCACCATAAACCTGCATAAACCATATTCCTAGTTTATATGCTAAATTTAATAGCTCTTTTGCCTCTTCTATAGATCCATAGCCTTCATGGGCAGCATCGTTTCTCTTTCTCCTCAACATATATAAAATATTATCTATTTCATCAGGTAAAAGCTCACCCTTCTTCAAAATCCTAATTCTTGCGACATGCGTATTATCCTCATTTGGTTCATCTATTCCTTCAAAAGCAAATATGTATTTTACTATAAGTTCACCAAACATACCAAGTTTTATTAATGATGTATTTGAATCTCTATAAAGATTTCTCTCTGCTAGACTTCCAAGTTCGCTTAGTATGGACCATTTGTCATTTAGAAACTGAAAGTTACTCTCCAAGATAATACCCCCTAAATTAGCATAATCTCATTTCTTTTATTTATTAATTATAGCAAATAACCGTATGGATTCATAACTTGTATATACTGGCATCTGCAATGAAAATTTCACTATATAATAAAAGTTTCAAAAAGCTCTAATCGGTAACTCTTTTGTTACTTTATATCAACTTTATAGTAGTATAATTTGAAATTGGTAAAAACATTATTTTGGAAGGAAGATGAACATCTATGAAGGGACAAAGCAAGAGAACAAAAATAAGGATTAAACAAAAGAAAAGATTTATGACTTCTACCACTTGTCTATCTATTTTAATACTTTTAACTTTCACTTTAATAAAGAATCCTAGAATAGCTAAAAGTCATTCTGATGACAGTGCAGCTGTTAATTCTAAAACTACTATACAAAGTGAAAAAAAACTTCTTTCAGAAAAACCAAAAGCATCTTCTAAGGCTGAAGAAACATTAAAGGATAAGGCATCCACTGAAAAGCTGCTAACTGAAAAGAAAGTTACTCAAGAACCAGAAACTACAGTGAAAGCAGCTGAGCAGAATATACCAAATAAATCTGGGACCAATAAGAATGTTCTTAATGAATCTATGTTCTTAGGAGATTCCATTACAGAAAGCATATCTTTTTATGATTTCCTAGATGAATCTCGAGTTGTTGGAATAAAAGGACTTGCAATATATAATGCAAAAAATCATTTAGATAGCATAGTAAAATCAAAACCTAAGTATTTGTTTATACTTCTTGGGTCTAATGATTTAGAAGGTGGTATGGACAGTAAAGATTTTAAAAAAAATTATAAAAATCTTATAGAAATAATAAAATTAAAATCACCAAATACAAACATTTATGTTCAGTCTATTCTTCCAGTAAAAAAATCAGTAGAAAATAAGCAGCCTAACCTCTCAACTACTAGGGCTAATTCATTTAATGAGACTTTAATTGAACTTGCTGAGGAAGAAAAAATAAATTATTTAGATATATCAGCTATATTAGACTCTTCAAATAAAGATTTATATGAACCTGATGGAATACATTTTAAATATAATTTTTACGAATTATGGACCAATTTCATAAAAAATAACGTATAAGATTATAGGCAAAATATTCCTCACCTTATACAAAGCTAAAATCATAACATTATCAAACATAGAAAGGAAGCTAAATATGAAGAAAAATTTAAGCCTAACATTAAAAAATTTCCTAACAATAGGAGTCATATTAATTGTTGCTTTAAGTTCCTTAACTGCATGTTCAGGAAAAAAAGACAACTCTAAAGTTAACAATACCCCAACTGTAGCAGCAATAGAAGCTAAGATAAAAGAAAATGTTGATATTAAAGAAATGAGAAAAGCAGATGAAAATAAATTAAAAAAACTATATAACATAGATTCTAAGGACATAGAGGAATTTGTTTTGTATACAGCACCTTCAAATTTAAAGGCTGATGAAATTACCATTATAAAAGTGAAAGATCCTAATCAATTAGATGATATAAAATCAAAACTAGAAGAGAGAGTTAAAGCTCAAGGTAAGAGTTTTAAGGATTATCTTCCAGAAGAATATTACATTATAGAAAAAAATCAGATAAAAGCAAAAGACAATTATATAATTTTAGCTATATCAAAAGACGTTGATAAAATAGTAAACTCTTTTGAAGCTTCTTTTAAATAATAATTAGACAAACTGGAGGTAGACAAAGTTGGTTTTTAGTAGTCTTATATTTCTATTTATGTTTTTACCAATAACCCTGTTACTATATTACCTATCACCAAAATCTTGGAGAAATTTAATACTCTTTATAGCTAGCCTTATATTTTATGCTTGGGGAGAGCCTGTATATATTTGTATTATGATATTCTCCACAGTATTTGATTATTTTAATGGACTATTAATTGAAAAGTATAGAGAGAAGGGCAAAATAGCAAAGCTTGTTTTTATAAATTCTATAGTAATAAACTTAGGAATACTAGGATTCTTTAAGTACTATGGATTCCTTGTAGACAACCTAAATAGTTTATTCAACTTAAAATTAGCTGTTAAAAGCCTTCCCCTTCCCGTTGGAATCTCCTTTTATACCTTTCAAACCATGTCCTATGTTATAGATGTATATTTAGGAAAGGTAGAAGTTCAGAAGAATATAATAAATTTTGGAACTTACGTTACTATGTTCCCTCAACTAGTTGCAGGACCTATTGTAAAGTACGGAGACATTGCAAAGCAACTGTATAAAAGAGACGAAAGCATTTCTAAATTTGGCGACGGAGTTGAAATATTCACAAGAGGTCTATGTAAAAAGGTACTTCTTGCAAACAATATAGGTATTCTTTGGAGTTCTATAAAAGCAACTCCTCTAAATGAGCTTTCAGTATTGACAGCTTGGCTTGGTATAGCCGCTTTTACCTTCCAGATATATTTTGATTTTAGCGGTTATTCGGACATGGCTATAGGTCTTGGAAGGATGTTCGGTTTTGAACTTATGAAGAACTTTAATTATCCCTATATCTCTAAAAACGTCACTGAATTTTGGAGAAGATGGCATATATCCTTAGGCTCTTGGTTTAGGGAATATGTGTACATCCCTCTAGGAGGAAATAGATGCGGAAATTTAAAACAATATAGAAATCTCTTTATAGTATGGTTTCTAACTGGACTTTGGCATGGAGCCAGTTGGAACTTTGTATTGTGGGGAATATATTTTGGGATATTTGTTACATTAGAAAAGATCTTCTTAAAATCTTTTATAAGTAAACTGCCATCTTTTGCAGCTCATCTATATACCATGCTTGTGGTAATAGTAGGATGGGTATTCTTTGAATTTGACAGCATAAGAACTGGCTTCAGCTTCATAAAAACTATGTTTGGACTTGGTGGAAATAATTTAGTAGACAACACTGCTCTTTACTATATTTCTACTAACTTTATTTTATTTATAATCTTAATACTATTCTCAACTCCAATACCTGAAAGAGTAATGAGAAATATTAAGAAAAATTTATCTATGTGGAAGGCAGTTGCTATTCCCTTAGTTTACTTAGTTCTTATTTTTATATCTACAGCATACTTGGTTAATGATACCTATAACCCTTTTCTATACTTTAGATTTTAATCACTACACAGGAGGAACATTACTTTGAATTCCTATGAAAAACTTTATAAACGCACCATAATTATTGGATTTACACTATTTTTAATTTCCATACTTATATTGAATACTATAAATGTAGATGTAAACTTTTCAGAACTTGAAAATAGAAAATTAGAACAAAAGCCTCAGTTCTCTTTTAATAAATTATTGTTTGATGATTATACCTCAGACTTTGAAAAATACATATCAGATCAATTTATAGGAAGGAATTTATGGATAGGACTAAAATCTAGTGCAGATAGAATTTTGGGCAAAAAAGATAGCAATGGAGTATTTTTAGGAAAGGATAATTACCTGATTCAAAAATTTTCTGCCCCAAGTGAGGATATGCTAGATAAAAAAGTTAGAGAAATAAACTCTCTTGCTACAAGTCTTCCATCAGTTAACAAGTACTTTATGTTAGTTCCTAATAGTGCTGAAATTTTAGAAGAAAAGCTTCCAGACAATGCCCCTGTTGACGAGCAGCTTGTTTATATTCATAAGGTTAAAGTTTCTCTAAATGACAGTATTAAATTTGTTGGTGTATATGATACTCTTTATTCTAAAAAGGATGAATACATTTTTTATAAAACAGATCATCACTGGACTACAAAAGGTGCTTACTATGCCTATAAACGATTAGCTGCTACCTTAGGAATTACCCCTAATACTGAAGATTATTATAATATTACAGATGTTACAGATAACTTTTATGGCTCTCTATATTCTAAGGGAAACTTTAGACATATACCTCCTGACTATATAGAAATTTATAAACCTAAAAGAAATGAAAATATTAAAGTTGAATATGTAGAAGAAAATAAAACTGCAAATACTCTATATGAGATGGATAACTTAAATAAGAAAGATAAGTATACTGTTTTCTTTAATGGAAATCATCCTCTTATAAAAATAACCTCCAATGCAGGTACCCATAAAAAATTATTGATAATAAAGGATTCCTATGCAAATAGTCTTGTACCTTTTTTAACTGCTCATTATGATGAAATATATATGGTAGATCCTCGCTATTATTCTGAAGATATAAAGGAACTAGCCAATTCTAAAGGTATTGATGACTTAGTAATCTTGTATAATACCATATCCTTTTTTGAATAAAATTATGTTCCTCCAAGTATAGTCATAATCTTAACTCAATAAAAGTATATATTAATGATAAATCTATATATTGGAGGAATATATTTTGAGCGAAATCAACCATGAAGAACATATTCATAAGCGTGATAAATATGCAGCCACTTCCCCATATCCTGAAATAAGGGTACTTGAGCCAAACCTTTATTATGCTAGTCTACTTATGGACGACTATGCAGGGCTAACCAGTGAATTTACTGCTATTAGCCAATATCTTTATCATCATTTTTTCTTTAAGGATATTGATAAGGAGCTTGGGGATTTACTTGAAAACATATCTATTATAGAAATGCACCATATGGAAATGTTAGCAGATACCATAAAAAAGCTTGGTGGAAATCCTGTTATCGCCGGTTCGTATAGCACTTGCGGCAACTTCTGGAATGGAAACTTTGTACATTATGGCATGAATGTTTGTGATAGATTAAAAGCCGACATTGATTCAGAGTATAAAGCTATTTATGAGTATGAAAAGCATATCCGTATGATTCACGATCCACACGTTCAGGCTATACTTCGCAGGATTATTTTAGATGAAAAAGTTCATATAAAGCTCTTTAACAATGCACTCCTTAAATTCTGTGGCTGCACTTATAGGCCCCTTGACTAAAAGTACAGTTCCATTATCTAGCTTTTTTATTATGAAATAAAAAAACAGGTATTATTAAATTACTACTATAACAATACCTGTTTTTATTTATGAAGTTGAGCATACTATCAGATTAGTTAATTTTCATATTTTCTATATTACAAGCGTTGAATTTTTTTGCAATACAACTATTATACTTCTTTAAATAGATAACAAAAATAATAAGATAATTAAGAAATAATGATATAAATATACCGTATAGTTGGATTTTTAAAATATATACTGAAAAAAGCATGAGAAACAATGATATAAAATTTACTTTTGCTGTATTAAATAAAACAAAGTTACTTTCATTCAATGATTGCAAAGAATATTTGTAAATAGTACAAAATGGATTAAATATATTAGACATAATTATATATATTAATAAGTTACTAGCAATTAAAATTACTTCTTTGTCATTAGTAATCAATCTAGGTAGATATTCTCTAAATATTAAAAATAGAATAGACAAAGATAAATATATAGCTATAGATAATAATATGCTTAATTTAGGAATATTAATTAATGATTCTTCATTATTTTTTCCATCATTTTTACTAATTAAAGTAAGGGTTGCTGAACCATACATATACATAGGAATTAATATAATATTTATTAATTGTGTAAGTATTAAATATGCTGATATTTCAATTACTCCGATTCTCGATATAATAGCATTAGTTGCAATAATAAAAATGCTTCCCTCTAATATATCTTGTCCCATTAATGGAATGCTTTTTTTTATATTATTCTTAATTTTAAATTTATAAATCTCTATCTTTTTATAATTAAACTGTACATATTTTCTACATATACATATATAAAATAATAAATTTATGATTAAGGATAAAATTGTTCCGATAGCTGCCCCTTTAACTTCTAACTTTGGGAGTCCAAAATTTCCAAATATGAGACCATAGTCTAAAATTAAATTTATTATAGAAGCACTAGTTGACCCTATTAAAATCCATTTAGTCATTTTTTTTATTTTAAATAAAGCTGAAAAGCTAAACAATAGCAATTGAATAATTATATAAACACTCATTATTATTGAATAAGCTACAGCTTCTTCCAATATTCTCCCTTTGAATCCATATAAAAGTATTAATAGTGGTTTTTGAAATAAAATTATTATAATAAAAAAAGTTAATCCTATTAATATGTTAAGTATTAGGCATGAACTAAACTCATCTTGAAAATCTACACTATCATCTTTTCCTAAAGCCTTTGCTCCATTAATATTAAATACTACAGATGTAAACCCTAAAACACCTGCTAGCAGTGATAACAATGACATTATAACTCCTACTGCACTATATGCGAATATAGATATTCTGCCCACCATAGCTTGATCAGTAAGACCTATAATTAATCCTGCTACTGATTGAATTATTAATGGTACTGCAATATTATTTAATTCTTTTAACTCATTGCTAACTAACTTTTTCATAACTAATATTTTCTGCTATATTCAATTCTATATTTGGAATTTCAAATTCTCTTGATTTTTTACTCATTTTAACCATACTTCCTCAAATCTTCATATTATTGTAATACTAGATATTTTTATAATAAATCATCAATGATTACTTTACAAGTTTTTTGTAAAATTTTAAGGAAATTTTATGAAAATCTAACTTTATATTTTAAAAATTATTTATGTAATCTATTGCTACAAAGATTCATAAAC